>JAGMZX010000068.1:12545-28091 GCA_018005585.1 Candidatus Hydrogenedentota bacterium
AGACCACCCATAACATGCCGGCGGCGAATGGGCGCAACGAATGTGGAATACACCGTCAACCCATGGATTGGAACAAGGCCCGTGCCGGCGCGCGGCCTCTACTCACGCGCGAACGCGACCTGGGCCCGTCGGCTATTGACGCTTCCGACGGGGATCCGATGCCTCTACTCACGCGCGAACGCGACCTGGGCCCCGTCTCTCAGGACGGCATCGCAAACCCGTTGCGCCGACGGCCGCGATACGGCACGGCCCGGAACCGGGCGGAGTGTTCACTACTCGCCAGGCGGCGTGTTCGGATAACCGACAACGCGGAAGCTCTGGCCGTTCGCGTAGACGGACGGATCCACGTACACTTGGTCGAAGAGCGGCGTTTCGTCCGGCACTATCCCGTCGAAATCAAAGCGCAGCAGCGGCCCGAAAGTCGCGAACGGCAACGTGCCCGCGACGGTCTGAATCGTTATCCAGACACCGCCGCGCTCGCTGTCCTGCATGGCAGTCAGGGTCCAGTCGCCCGCGAGCCCGTCGTCGGCGGCCCCGACAATGCTGGGCGTGAACGGCGTCTGCGCGCGCACGTACATGCGGATACGGCTGATTTGCCGCGGCACATAATCGGCGCGCAGAAAGACGGTCGTATACTCGCGGTTCTCCGAAGGCACGAGCCGCAGCACGCCTTCGAGCTCGTTCCCCCTATAGTCGGAAGGCCGGTACAGCTCCGGTTCGATGTGCGAAATCGCGCCGCCCGCCAAGTTCAGCGTGAACGACGGCTGGAACACGGCCGACGAGCGCTTCAACGTGGCCCAACGCAACACATAGCGCGCGCCCAGCTTGTCCACAAGGTCCTGGAACCGGTCCGCGAGTTCCGTGGTCGTGCTCGAGGGCAGCACTTCACCGCCGGTGCTCAGGGTAATAAAGAGGAGGTTCGATTCGTCCACATCGGAGCCAAAACCGATTGCATAGACATGCGCGTCCGCTTCCATGACAACGTCGATCGCATCATCCAACGTGTTTACGCTGCTCGTGTCGCTGCCGTCGGAGAAGATGACGATGATCCGCTCTTCCTGGGCTGCGTTCGGTATCGTGCCCAGATGGTCCGCCGCGGCGATGACCGCGTCCCACAGCCGCGAACCCGAACTGAACCCCTGGACGAATTCCGTCTGTATGCTGTCTATCCCGTCGCTGACCAGGTCCCTGTCCGTGGTCAGGTCCACCACCTGCGCGGGCTCCAGGTCGTCCCGGTGAAACTCGTAGACGCCCACGAGCGCGTCCGCGTTCAGGGCCGGCAGCAGAATGTCTTGAGCCGCCTGTTCCATGGCGGTAATCGCGCCCGTCGTCGTTTGCATGCTCAACGAGTAGTCGAGCACGAGGAACATCTTGAGTTGCCGTGCCGCGCTGCGTTTCAGGTGGACCTCCGTCTCGGCTTCGACGGGTTTCGCGTCTTCTTTTGCCGAGACCTGGAACTGCGCCGGCTCCGCCACGATCGGGTCGCCCTTCTCATCGACCAGCGAGAAACTGAAGTCCACCAGATAGGGCGCCCCATAGGCGGGCACGGGCTCGCTCAGGAAATTCAGCTTGCCCGGAGGGACGCCGTCTTGGTCCTGCGTCACCAGCACGGACGCCGTCTTTTCAACGATGCCCCGCGACGAAAACCGGATTTCGCCCGTGTAGGAACCTGCCGACAGTTGCGTCCGGTCCACGCGCACCTCGATGAGCTTCTCGTCGAACGGCCCATCCGCGGCGGCTGGCGCGGTGCTCGTAATCTCGCGCGGCGACACGCTGATCCAGGGATCGGACGGCGTAATCCTGATCGTCAACGTGCCCACGTCCGGGTTCGCGTTCCACACCCGCATCTTGATCGGCAGGTTGTCGCGCCCGAAATCCAGCACGCTTTTCGAGAGAATAATAGCCTCTTTGGGCTCCCGGCAGCCCGACAAGACGAAGCCGGTCATGGCCGCCAGCGCGAACAAGCCTACGCTCACGTATTTCATACAATACCCCTTCTTCCTTCTGTGCCCACGGGTGGTGGGCGGCCGGCCGGTCTCAAGCTTCCAGCATGGCCCATTTCCAGCGAGAAATCAACATTTTGCACGTGACATGGGCATCCTGCCAATGTTCTTGCCGTGGCATGGGCATCCTGCCCATGCATATGGCTACCCTTCTTCACTCGCACCGGCGGGACGCCCGTGCCAAGAACCACCGGACGACATTCACGGGTCACCGGTTCTTGGTCCATCCAGCCGACACTTGGGCGCTCCTCCTGAAACTGCTCGATGGCCTCCGTAATCGAACACATGACCGGCCCTCCGCGCAGTCCTCATGCCGAGGAAAGGTCTCTCGTGTTGATTGGTCTTCACGAATCGCCTCTCTGCCGCCGGTGGCGCAGGCGTTCTTGATAGGACGCCATGCGGGGGCCGGGGCGGTGGTGTTCCGCGGCGGCGGTATCCTGGAAGAAGGCGGCGTGGACGCAGGCGTCCTGATGAACGAGGACGGAGCCGCAGATGCTTTCGCTTTCGAACCGGTGGTCGTCGCCGTAGCCGCAGGAGGGATAGACGTTTTCGGAGAGCGCGGCGAGGGACGCGCGGAACGCGGCGGCGGCAGCGCGGGCGGCGCTGTCCGGAGCCGCGAGTTCCCCGGCCGGGTCGCCCGCGGAAGCGCGCACCGCGGGCTTGGCGGGTTCGTCGGGATCGAGGTCGATGGTGTAGCTCTTGATCAGGCGGTCATGGGCGAGCCTGTAGGCGCGGGGATGAGACAGAAACTCGAGTCCTGCGGGCTTTCCGTCGAGGAGGAAGACGAGCCCGGTCTGCCCGTCCAGGAGGGGGAAAGCGCCGGCCCATGTGCTCAGCGTGTCGCGACGGGCTTCGTAGGCGTCGCGCATGGCCGCGGTGGGCGAGCATACCCGAAGATGTTCGTGGAGCCGGTCCACCTCTGCCCAGACCTCGCCTTGGTCCGAACGGTGGAAACCGCTGCGCTTGAGCGATTCGTGGACGGAGCGGCTCTTCTTGCCGCGTGCGTCGCGGGCCATGACGGCCTCGGAATCGTGGAAGACGGGCGAGCGATAGGCCCAGCGGCCCCGCTCGGTGCAACTGACGGGGATGACGGTCTCGCTCTTTTCCCGGAGCAGGATAGTCGTGTTGACGACCCGGTTCTGTTTGGCGCCGGCGAGCTCCTCGCCGTCGAGGATAAGCACGGGGAAACCGGCCTCGTTGGTCACCTTGAGTTCGGGCACGGCGCCGCCCTCGGATACTTCGGTCACGCGGAGCAACCCCTGTTGCAGGGCTTCGCTCAGCATCAGATACTCGGGGCCGTTTGCGGGTTCGGGACGCAAAAGCGGCACTAGGGCCGCGCGCCCGCGGGTTTGGGCGTCTCCAAGGACGAGAAATTCCAGTTCCTTTTCAATGATGGTGTTCATGACGGCGATCCTTTCGCGTTGCTGGTTCCCGTGGCATGGGCGGGACGCCGGCAGCACGGGTTTCCGGCTAACCGGGTTTATTCTCCGTGCCTTCTTCCGTGCCGTGGACAAATGCGTCTCGCAAGCAGTCGGCCAGGCGCTCGAACAGCGCGCGCGCGACCGGTGTGTACTCGCCTTTCAGTTCAAGCGCGATATCCGGAGTTATCTCTATGCGCGTAATGCTCACCGCGCGCGCATTGCGCGCCACGCGTCGCGGGCCGAGCATCTTCTCGATGGCCTGCACGACACGGGTCAGGGGCGCGTCCGGCGGCGGCGCGGCGCATGGCGATATCGGCGTGCCGGGTTCCAACTCGGAACGCAGGGTTGCCCCGGCCAGTTCGGGAGACGGCGGCATGGGACATGCCGGCGCTTCGGGGCCCTGCTGCATGGCCTTGCGCATCCATCGCTGCCTATCGCGAACCGAGGGGCAATACGTCGCGGCCGGTTCCCCTGCCCGCTGTCCGGGCGTTTCCTGCCGGGGCGGCTTCCGCGAATCCTCTTCGAAATCGTCTTCCCGAGCCGTCAAGAGGGACCGCCGAATCTCGCTCAACGGCATCCCGTAGATGTCACGCAAGAGCTTGATTCTCTCCAGCCGCCTTCGATGGTGCTCCGTGTAGTAGGCGTTCCTTCCCAGCGCCTCCGGACCTCGTATCAGACCTTGCTCGATGTAACTGCGAATGGTCCTGATTTCAATGCCCGTAAGGACACTGAGTTCTTTCAGGCTATATCCCTTGGGAAACTTCATGTCCTCATTATAAATGTTACATGTAATATTGTCAAGTTCTTTTTCACAGGTGCGGGGATCGGTGGCCCATGAGGCAGTCAGCGGCAAACGAAAGCCGGGGCGCGCGGACGTCGGGGGAGTTGATTGCCATCGGGCAGGGCGGTTAGACTGCGGGACGCGGCATAGGCATCTTGTTCTTGCCGTCACAGGCTCTCTGCTTTCGCGGGGAGTTGGCTGTGCCGCCGGGCAGAAAGCTGCCCGGGAAGAAGAGCGGCGGCAAGCTGCCGCACCCCAAGGAGTCAATCTCCGGATAGGATGCCGAACTTCTGAAACGGCCCATTGAGCAATAGTCGAAGCAAGTTGAACACACGATGGATATTTCGCGCGCACAGTTGCCGCTGAATGGCGAATGGCGGCTGGTTCTGGACCCGGACGATGCCGGTGTCGAGCGGCGGTGGTTTACGGGCGAAGCCGGGGGCGAGGCGCTGACGGTGCAGGTGCCGAGCGTGTGGGACCTCTGGGTCCCGGACTACGACGGGGTGGGCTGGTATTTCCGCGAGTTTGACGTCGCGTCAGCTCTTCTCGAGCGTTACGCGCTGCTCCATTTCGAGGCCGCCGATTATTACGCGGAAGTCTGGCTGAACGGGCGGCGGTTGGGCGATCACGAGGGCGGCTACACGCCTTTTTCCTTCGACGTGACGGGCGCGTTGCGTCCGGGCGGCAACGTGTTGGCGGTGCGCCTTGTCGATCCGCACGGGCCGGACGGTTACAGGGACTTCCAGCCGAAGGAAATCCCCTGCGCGAAAGAGCACGGCTATTTCACCTTCGCGGGGCTCTGGGGCGGGGTCTATCTGGAGCTCCTGGAGCATGTCCACATCCGCGACGTGTTTGTCCAGCCCGATATCCGGCGCAGACTCATCGTCGTGCATGTCGACGCTTCCGGCCCCGGCTCGCTGGAACTGGCCATCGCGGACACGCCCCACCGCGCGTCAGGCGCGCCAGGCCGTCACATTATTGAATTCCCCGATTGCGAGTTCTGGTCGCCTGAATCGCCGCGCCTCTATACGCTTGAAGCGCGGCTGACACAGCCGGGCGGCGCGTGCGACATGACGCGCGTGCGGTTCGGCATGCGCGAACTGACGGTGAAAGACAACCGGTTCCACTTGAACAGCCGGCCCTTCTTCGTCAAAGCAGCACTCCATCAACCCGACTATGCGCGGTCGCTGGCGGCGCCCGAGTCCGGGCATTTGGCGCGGCGCGAACTCGAGCTGGCCAAAGAGGCGGGCTTCAACATGCTGCGCCTGCACATCAAGACCGCGCCGCGTATCACCCTTGACCTGGCGGACGAGGTCGGCCTGCTGCTCTACGAAGAGCCGCCTATCGGCTGGATACAGGGGTCGCCGCATCTGCGGCGCCGCTGCGAAAACGAAGTGCGGGAAATGATCCTGCGCGACCGGAACCATCCGTCGGTCGTGGTCTGGGGCATGCTCAACGAATCCGGGAACGCGGGCTATGTTACGGGCGGCGGCGCGCAGACCATCAAGGACGACCTGTGCCGCCTTGCGCGGTCGCTCGACCCCACGCGCCTCATCATCGACGACAGCGGGGGCGTCAACGCCACGCGCGAGCCCGCGCGGTTCCTGCGCCCGTATCGCGACGAGTTCGAGGTCTACGACGATCTCCACATTTACCAGCGCGCGCCGGCCGACCGCGATATCGAGTTGTACTACCAGCACAACGGCGACCCGAATCTCCTGTATTTCCTTTCCGAATTCGGCTTTGGCGGCCCGGAGGACCTGCCGGACGTCATCGCGCAATACGGGGCCTGCCTGGACCGCTACAAGGATGCCCGGTTCCTGAAAAAGATGCTCGACGCCGGATCGAGCGGCTTCACGGAGCGCGAACTGGACCGCATCTTTGGCGATTTCGCGGGGTTCCTCGCGGCGGCGCGCGAATTGCAGTGTGACGCCGCGCGGTTCCAGATCGACGCCATCCGCGCGAACCCGAAGACCGCCGGGTACTGCTACACGCAGTTGTGCGACGCGGGCCACGAGTTCTGCGCGGGCGTGCTCGACCGCTGGCGGCGCCCGAAACCCGCTTTCGACGCCATGAAAGAGGTGCAGCGGCCGCTGCGCCCCTTGATCCAGTTTTCGCGCACCAATCTCACGATTCGCGAGGAAGTCCCCGTCGCCGTGCTCCTCGCGAATGAAGACCGGGTCGAGGACCGCGCCGACCTGGCGCTCCAGGTTGTGGGTCCGACGCAACAGGTGCTGTGGAAGAAGACGCGGTCCGTCAAAATCCCGAAGCACGGCAAGGAACTCTGGCGCGGCGAAATCGCGGCGTCGGGTTCGCCAGGCACGCACCGCTTTGTCGTGCGCCTCTCGCAGCAGCAGCGTGTGACCGCCGAAAGCTCGCTTGAGTTTTTCGTTTTTCCCCCAGTCGAGCGGAGCAATTGGGAGATTTACGTCCTCGATCCGCAGGGGGGGTGGCGCTCTCGTTGCGAACGCTTCGCGGCGCTGGGCAATCTGACCGCGCCCGTGCTGGTCGTGCCGCCCCTCGCGAACACGGTGCGCGCTTATCCCGAAGAGGAACTGACGCGCGTGCTGGCTCAGGTCGAGGGCGGGGCCGTAGCGCTGGTCTTCGGGCCGCCCGATGACTGGAATGACCTCGCCGAGCGCCTGGGTGAAGACGTCAAGGCCACGTCGAAGGATGCGGTCGGCGCGTTCCTTCCCGTGTTTCATTACGTGAAGTTCCATCCCGTCTTTGAGGGGTTGCCGACGCGGTGCCTGATGCGCCAGCCCTACCGCTGCGTTGTCCCCGCGCGCACCTTCGTCGAAGCGAGCGACGAGGACATCTGCGGCAGCTTCGACACGACGCCCATCGCCACGGGCCACTACATGATGGGTCAGACGGCGTGGTGGGGCAGCGACATCCTCGTGCGCCGGTTTGGCGCCGGGCGGGTCGTCTTCACGCATCTGCGCGTGCTCGAACATCTCGGCGAAGACCCCGTCGCGGACCGCCTGTTCGTCAACCTCGTCAATCATTTCGCGCGCCGGTCCGTGCCCGCCGGCAAGATGCTGCCGCGCGACCCGCGCGCCGCCGAGTGGCTGCGCACGCAGCGCGCGGAGAACGTCCGCAAATGGATGGTCATCGGCGAGTTTCCCAACTGGGAAAACGGCACGGGCCACGACACGGCGTATCCGCCCGAGCAGACCATCGACTTCACGGCGGTCTATCCCGGCTGGTACAAGTCCATCACGTGGAAACCGTGGTATTCCACCGCCGGCGCCGGCCACGTCGTGGACTTGCAGGCCGCGTTCACGCCCGTATTCGAGTATTACCCCCGCTTCGACCACGGCACCGGCTACGCCTACGCCGAATTCTCCGCCGAGAAGCGCCAGGATGTTACGGTCCGCCTTGGCGTACAGAACGCGACGAAGGTATGGCTCAACGGCCGCCTGATACACGAAAGCCGGAACCAGGTCCCGCACGATCAGTTCGGCACGGAGGTTGCCGAGGGCTCCCTGCGCCAGGGGCGTAATACCCTGCTCGTCAAATGCTCGAAGATCCCCGGCCCGTTCCGGTTCTCGGTCCACTTCGAGACCAAAGGCGACGTGCCCGTCCCGCTCAAATGGTGGCGGTGAACAGGTCTTGCGCCGCAGGGGCCGGGCACAAAAGCCAGCCGCACTCGACCCCGCCGGGAATGGTCCGGCCGGGGCCGTACTCGCATTGTTCGGGGCGTGGACGGTTGTGGGGTATACGTCAACCAAGGATATCGAGACGCCTCAGTACAGCGTCATCCGCGAAGCGGATGGTTATGAGATTCGCGAGTGCGCGGGGTATATCCGGGCGGAGGTCACGTTGCAGGGCGCATACCGGGAGACGCTGTACGCCGGATTCCGCGAAGTGGCGCCGCGGCAGTTCGCGGTGCTCGAATTTGGCGGCTATGCGACCGAGCGGCGCGCGCAGCGGAAAATCGAGCGGCTGCAGGAAGCGCTCGACCGCGACGGCGTCGTGACGGCGGGCAATCCGATCGTCGCCCAGCATGATCCGCCGTGGACGCCCTTCTGCATGCGCCATAACGAAATTCAGGCGCCTGTCGAGTAACGTGGGGACGGCGCTCTCAGCCCGTCACGGACGGTCTGGCAGCCATTCTTGCAGCGCCGCCTCGATGCGGAACGCAATGTCCTTCCAGATCAGAATAACGAGTATCCACCAGACGGCGATCCAGAGCGGCACACCGCCTATCCAACCCAGATGATAGCGATGCAGGCCGCCCACGTTGATGTAGAGGATCTCCACCAGCGGCCCGGCGACCAGAACAACCGCCATGAGGCGCACGTCGTGTCGGTCCGGCGGGCACAGGACCAGATAGACCGCCAGCGCGATCAGGAACGGCAGCCAGGACCAAACCGGGTCCAGATAGGCTCGAAAGACCATGAATCGCGTCGCGAACGTCAGCGCGAGGATGAGCGCGACCTTCGCGGCGCCGCTTTCGACGCGCAGGCGGCCGAATCCCACCGTGTTCGCAAGGCGCAACGGTGCACCGAGGGCCCGCCACCGCGCGAACCGGGCCATGAACCGCAGAATCATGCCCCAGTACAGCAGCATCCACATGGGCAGCGTTGAAAAAGCGAACTCGTGCGGCACGTTGTAGTCGTAAACGCCGCGCCAGCAGACCGTGCTCCAGTCGTTATAAGCGCCCAATAACGTGCAAACGGCGAAGAATGCCGCTTCGGCCCGGAAACAGACACCTTCCGCCTTGCGCAGCCGGAACAGGACCGCCATGCGCGCAATGAGCGCGGCCGGCACCAGGATATCCATCAGGACGAGCCGGTCCGCGGCCAGGCAGATAGCCGCGCTGACAAACGCGATGACGCCTGCATCAACCGCGGTGAGCCGGTTGGAGTCGGGTTTCATAATCTGCATGTTGGCCTACCCGTTGCGCCGGTTTACGGCGAATTCGCGCAGTTCCTGCAGGAACCCGCTGCGCACCGGATGCGTCAGTCCTTCCAGATAGCGCGAGGTCGTGTAGTTCTGCATCCAGGCGCAATCGCCGCCGCACTGCTGCGCGCCTTTGCCGTGAAAGTGGTCCGGGGCGATGCGTTCGCGCCCGGCGGCGTAGGCCTCGTCGAAGGTCTGGTAGTCCAGCAGGTTGATGTCGACGGGCGCGACGTTCACGGCGGCGCGGCACGGCCAGCATATGGCCCCGTTTGACCAGACATGCGGCTTGAGCGCGGTAAGGCAGTGATGCGGTTCCGCGTAGAGCAGCCGGCGCAGCAGGGTTTCCGAACCGATGATCTTGCAGCCCTCCCGCTTGCGCGCGAGAATCAGTTCGGCGAACTCGCGGTAGGCGGGGCTATCCAACAGCGCGGCCTCGGGCCGGTGCTTGAAATTCACGGGCACCGGCACGAACCACACGTCGAGGTCGCACGCCAGGTCGAATACGGCGCGCGCCTCCATAATCGTCTCCGGCGTGATGACCGTGTTCACGGCCAGTTTGAACGTCACGTCGCGGCGCAGTTCGCGCAATAGCAGCAGATTCACGAGCACCTGCCGCCCCGCATCCACGCCCCAGAGCCGCGACAGCAGCGCCGTATCGAGCGCGTCGAGGCTGACGATCACAATATCCATCTGCCACAGAAACTTCCGCCACGCGGGGTCTTGCAGCCGCCGGTGCACGAGGCTGCCGTTCGTGTTGATCATGTTGGGGAAATAACCGAGACGCCACGCGTGGTCGAGCAGTTCCGGCAAGTCGCTGCGCAGCATCGGCTCGCCGCCGCACCAGTAGATGGCGGGCGTGCCCGTAATCATCACGTCGAGCAGGCGCTTGCCCTGTCCGGTGTCCAGGCGCCCGGGGTCGGCCATGTCGTAATAATGCCGGCCCTGGTGGTTGTCGCAGTAGTTGCACCGGAAATTGCAGCTGTTGCACATGGTCCAGATGACGTACAAGGGGCGCAACGCGTGGTTTCCCCCCTTATAGCGGCCCCGGTTGACCAGATAATTCGCCGCCGATCGGCGCAACGCCCTGACCTTGCGCCAGCGGTCCCGGCAGCGGTCCGCGAAGGAGAGGTCCGCATCCTTGAGCAACAGCGGCCGGATGTCGGCCGCGAGCGTTTGCGCTTCCGCGAGGCATGCATCGAGGTCCGGGTGGCCTGCCCGGGGTGTGTACCGTCGCCGGTTCGCGCCGGCGAACGGCGCCGAAACCGTATGCGGTGTTTCCTTCCTCCCGAACACCGGCGTCTCCTTGCAGGTATAGCACGGCGGCGCGCCCCTGGGACGCAGTGGGAGAGTACCACCTCGCCAGTGTTCCGTCAAGGGACGCAGACGCGGCGGGACATGTTGGCATCGCGCGTTTCCGGCGGCCCGGGGCATTGACTTTGGTCTGAAGACGGGCAATACTGCCAGCGGGTTTGCCGTGAAGGATAATCATCTCTTGGGCGAAGCACCGGCGCACAACGACGAGGCACAAGCGGTCAAGCGGCGCTTCTTCAGGCGCTTCTGCTCTTTTCCCCTGGTTGTCGCCGCAATCCTGGCCGGCTTGGCCGCCTATGTTGAATACCGGTTCGACCTCATTCGTACCGCACCGGCCATTCCGGACGCGGGCGCGCCTCGTGACAGCATTGGTTTTGAGGTGGTGTTGCGGCCTCTGTTGGCCTTGGACTGGATTGAGGCCCGCACGGAACTCGACGGCGCGCCTCGCTGGCTGGCAAAACATTGCCTGCCCCGCGAAGTGGGCATGCTGATGAAGACCGGGCCGCTTCCCGAGCCGCTGATTTTGACGCTCTTTGTCAATTCCCAGCGGATGACGCCCCTGTTCGTTTCGTTGTTGAATCGTGCGCGGCTGCTGCCGGATACGCCGTGCCTCGCATGGGACGCCATGGGTTTTCATTCGCCGCGCGCCGGGCTGGCCGCCGCGCACGCGATCGTGCAGTCTGGCCAAGTGGCTTTCGCCGACTATCGTATCGTCGATACGGTTCTCCCGCCGCGTGAGCCGGCAGGTCAGGACTTGATTGAGGTCTTGCTGGACAACCGCGACGGGCAAGTTCTGGCCGCGCTCATGGCCGTGCACGCGGCGATGGCCGCCGAACCGCCCTTTTACACGCCGCGGGAACTTGCGCGAAACCTGGAGTGCGTACTCGGCATATATGCCGGCGCGAGCCTTGTCGACGACGCGCTTGCGGGCCGGTGCCGGTTCCTCTGTCTGCCCGATGCAGCAGAAACCGCTGTGGCGGATCTCGCTTACCTGGCCGAGGTGGTCCGGGAGGAAGGTGCCCGTGCCTTGCGCGACGCCTGGGGACTCGGGCTCTTCCTGGACACCCGCCGTGAAGGCACGGATATTGTCTGCGATTTCCGCGTGGACGGAATGACCCAGTTGCTGGAACGTCTGGTCGAGGGGATGTGATGGACCGCACAGTGACCGCGCGCCGTACCGCAGGCGACTTGTCTGTGGTGGCGGCGCTTTTCTGCTGTTGTCTCCTCGCGCATGGCGCGGCCGCGCTGACGCCCGAAGAGGAAGCGCTCGTCAAGGATACGCTGCGCTACGTCTGGCCGGATGAGGCGTCGCTGCCGCTGCCGCCGGAGGGCTGGTATGCCCTGGAACTCGGCGGCGACCGCATCGAGGTCTTTCGCGACGCCTGTGGCGTGCCGCACGTATTCGCGCCGTCCCTCGAAGCGGCATTCCGCGCGCAGGGCTATGTCATCATGGAGGACCGCTGTCTTCAGGTGCTGCGCGGCCGCGACGTGGCCATGGGCCGCCTGGCCGCGCACGAGGGCGAGGGCGCGGTCGAGTCCGACGTCGATGTCCGGATTAACGGGTATGCGGAGCCCGAGTTGCCGGCTTTGATGGACACGATGCGCCCCGACTTGCGGCGCTACCTCGACGCCTACCTCTCTGGCGTGAATGCGTACCTGGAGCGCAACGCGCCCCAAGTGCCGCCGCTTACCCCGGCCGATATCGCGGCGAACGCCGTTTATCACGTGTCGCGCGGAGGCGACGGCGGCGCGGAGGAACACCACATACGAAAGCTGGCCGCGTTGGTCCGGTTCTTCAAAGGCGGCGAGTTCCTGGACCATTTCCTGGACGACGCGCTGCCCATCGATGTGCCGAATTCGCCTACGACCGACCACAGCGACAAGCGTGTGCGCCGCGCCGTGTCCCGGCTTGACCCCGTTGCAGTGCGGGATTTCAATCTGGTCGCGCTGGGAGCGTTCAACGAGCGCGAGTGGGCCGCGCGCAGCTATCAGGCGCGCACGGGCGCGTTTTCGCGCTGGGGCAGTCAAGCGTGGGCCGTCCATGCGGACAGGAGCGCGACGGGTCATGCGATGCTCTTCGCCGGGCCGATGATGGGCTTCACCGTTCCGGCGCAGGCTGCCCAGATTCACCTCGTGGCGCCCGGCCTGAATGCCGCCGGCATCAACCTCGTCGGGTTTCCCGGACTGGTCATCGGGCATAACGAGCGCGTGGCATGGGGGGTCACGGCCGGGTTCATCGTGAACCAATCGGACATATTTCTTGAAGAAATACACCCCGACGACCCCTGTCAATATCGCCACAACGGCAAGTGGCTAAGGATGGAAGAGTCGCAGAGACCTATCGTGGTCAAACGTGCGGACGGCCGCTATGAGGTCAGGCCCTGCACCGTGTACCGCACCCTTCACGGCCCGGTGGTACATCGGATGCCCTATAACCGTCAGGCTTACGCAAAATCCCGCGCGAATGCAGGCCAGGAAGTCGTTTCTACTGCCGCGTTTCTCGATTTGCTCTTCGCGCGAGGCGTCCACGACCTCGAGGAACCTGTCCGCTGCATAACTTCGTCCAACAATTTCGTCGCCGCGGACGCCGACGGCAACATCGGCTACTGGCTCTCAGGCCGCATGCCAAAACGTCATCCGAAATGGGACCCGCGCCTGCCCACGCCCGGAACGGGCGAATATGACTGGCGCGGCTTGACCGTCGCGACGGACTTGGTTTCGAGCGTAAACCCGCCCGAAGGCTGGTTCGGCTGCTTCAACAACAAACCCAGCGTCAATACGCCCGGCTGGTGGCCCGAATTCCTCTGGGGCCATCCCATCCACGCGATCCTTGAACGGCATAATCCCATCGACTGGGACACGTTCGTCGGCATCAACCGTGAAAACGGCGAACACCACTTCGCCGGACCATTCTTCCAGGATTACCTGGTACGCTTGTTGCGCGCGCATGCCGGAGACGACCCCCGGGTCGCGCGTGCTGCCGAGTCATTCGCCGCATGGCCGAGCAAGGACGTGCCGGGTTCGACGGCAGCGCTCCTGATGAATGAATGGACGATGGAGACCATCGTAGAGCTATTCCGGCCCGATTTTGGACCGCTCGTCGAGCGCAGCATGAGCCGTGAGAACCTGCAGATTTTCGGGATACTCGCCTTTCGCGTCTTGTGCCCCGACCTGTCGGGCGTCAAGGTCCAGGGGGACTACCTGCACGGCCGCGACGGCGAAACACTTGTTTACACGTGCTTCCGGCGTGTCCTGGACGCGCTCACTGTCAGGTATGGCGATGATATGAGCCAATGGCCTTATGAGCCTGCACCATTGGAACTCGGCGACATCGCGGAGTTCCCCTATCGCAACTGCGGCACCTTCTGGATGGCCGTCGAACTGAGCCAACCCGTCCGCTCATTCCACATGCTCGTGCCGGGCCAGTCCGAACGCCGCGCCTCACCTCATTTTCAGGACCAGTACACGCTGTTTACCGAGTGGCGGCTGCGCGAAATGCCGTTCGTGCCCGAGGCGTTCCCGCGGCCCTGAAATGTCGCGGGCGGAAACACGGCCGGGACGCCCACGCCGCGGCCGGCCCGTCACTCCCGCGGCGGTTCCCACAGATACCGGCGCGTCTCCGCCACGATGACGGAACTCAGGGCGAGCAGCGCGACCAGGTTCGGTATGGCCATGAGCGCGTTGGCGATATCGGCGAAGTCCCAGACGGCTTGCAGCGTCGCCACGGAGCCGATCATCACGGATACGACCCAAAGCACGCGATAAGGCAACACGGCCCCTTGACCGAAGAGGTATTCGATGGCGCGCTCGCCATAGTAGGACCAGCCTAGGATCGTGGAGTAGACGAACGTGAGCAGACCCAGTGTCAGCACTGCGGGCCCGAGCACGTGCACCTGGCCGAAAGCGGCCTTCGTCAGGGCCGCGCCGTCCGACCCGCTTTGCCACAACCCGGAGTTTACGACGACCAGCCCGGTCATGGCGCAGACGACGACCGTGTCCCAGAAGGTGCCGGTCGCGGAGACAAGCGCCTGGCGGACCGGGTCTTTGGTCTGCGCGGCTGCGGCCACGATGGGCGCGCTGCCCAAACCCGATTCGTTGGAGAACAGGCCGCGCGCCACGCCGTAGCGCATTGCCTGGAGGACGCCCGCGCCGAGGAATCCGCCGGCCGCGGCCTGGCCCGTGAACGCGCTGCTTACGATGAGCGCGATCGTGTCCGGAATGCTCGTGATGTTGAAGGCGAGCGCGATGACGCAGCCGAGCACATAGGTAATCGCCATGAAAGGCACCAGTGCCTGGCAGACGCGCGCGATGGACTTCACGCCGCCAAGTATCACCAGCGCCGTCAGCACGGTCAGAACGATCCCTGTCGCCCAAGTGGGCACTCCGAAGGTGTCGTGCATGTTGATGGCCACGGCGTTTGCCTGCACCAGATTGCCGATGCCGAACGCCGCGATTGACGTGAACACCGCGAACAGCACGCCCAGCCACTTCGCGTTCATTCCGCGTTCGAGCACGTACATCGGCCCGCCGGCCATGGCGCCGTCCCGCGTCGTCACACGGTATTTCACCGCCAGCAACGCCTCGGAGTACTTCGTGGCGATGCCGAACACGCCCGTGAGCCACATCCAAAGCACTGCGCCCGGGCCGCCCAGCGCCACCGCCGTCGCCACGCCCACGATGTTGCCCGTGCCGATGGTTGCCGCCAACGCCGTGGTCAACGCGCCGAAGTGGCTGATGTCGCCCTCGCCCTCCCGGCTGCGTTCGAGCGACAGGCGGATCGCCCGCCCGATATACCGCTGGATGAGCCGGAGCCGGAACGTGAGGAACAGGTGCGTGCCGAACAACAGGACCAGCAGGGGCGGACCCCAGACGATCCCGCTAATTTTTCCCAAGACCGCTTCGAGGGCTTCCATGGCGTTTCCTTGCTTCGCAAATCGGGGGACACGATACCGGTTTTTCGCGCGCCGCGCCATTTTCTTGCGTGGGGCTCCTTCGCGTCAGTAGGCTGACACGCTCGAACCGCAGAAAGGAACGCCCCATGCCGCGCTTTCACCTGTTCCGATATGCCCGCTGGACACTTGTCTTGCTTGCATGCTTGCCCGCCCGCGGCGCGCTTGCCGAA
>JAGMZX010000069.1:0-23635 GCA_018005585.1 Candidatus Hydrogenedentota bacterium
AACTCGGGTATCAAGTCAAAGCGTTCTGTTTCCAGGACACGCCCCGCCGCGCCCACAGCATTGCGGCGCAGGGCGGCATCAACGCCGCGAAGAACTACCAGAATGACAACGACAGTATCTACCGCCTTTTTTATGACACGATCAAGGGCGGAGACTTCCGCTCGCGCGAGGCCAACGTCTACCGGCTCGCCGAACTGAGCGTGCAGATCATCGATCATTGCGTAGCGCAGGGAGTGCCGTTTGCGCGCGAGTACGGCGGCTACCTGGCAAACAGGTCCTTCGGCGGCGCTCAGGTTTCGCGCACGTTCTACGCGCGCGGCCAGACGGGCCAGCAATTGCTGCTCGGCGCGTACAGCCAGCTCATGAAGGAAACGGCATCGGGCAACGTGCGCATGTTCCCGCGGCGGGAGATGCTCGACCTGGTTGTCGTCAACAACCGCGCGGTCGGGATTGTCTGCCGCAACCTGGTCACCGGCCGGCTCGAGCGGCACACGGCCGATGCGGTGGTCCTCGCCACGGGCGGCTACGCTAACGCGTATTACCTGTCGACGAACGCGAAGGGTTCGAACGTGACGGCGGCCTGGCGCGCGTACAAGCGCGGCGCCTGTTTCGCGAACCCTTGTTATACGCAGATTCACCCGACGTGCATCCCGATTCACGGCGATTACCAGTCAAAACTTACGCTCATGAGCGAAAGCCTGCGCAACGACGGGCGCGTCTGGGTACCGCGCGAAATCGGCGACAGGCGCCACCCCAACGAGATTCCCGAAGAAGACCGCAACTATTACCTCGAATGGCGTTACCCGTCTTTCGGCAATCTGGTACCGCGCGACGTGGCCTCGCGCAACGCCAAGGCCATTTGCGACGCGGGCTACGGCGTCGGCGAAACCGGCTATGCGGTATACCTCGATTTTCGGGATGCCATGAAGCGCGACGGCCGCACCGCAATCGAGTCGAAATACGGCAACCTGTTCGATATGTACGAGCGGATCGTCGCACAAAACCCCTACGAATCGCCGATGATGATCTATCCCGCCGTGCATTACACCATGGGCGGCCTGTGGGTCGACTACAACCTCATGAGCAATCTGCCCGGCCTCTACGTGATCGGAGAGGCCAATTTCTCGGACCACGGCGCAAACCGGCTCGGCGCGAGCGCCCTCATGCAGGGTTTGGCCGACGGCTATTTCATCATTCCCTATACTGTTGCCGACTACCTGGCCCAAGCCGGGCCCGCGACTGTTGACACGGACCACGCGGCATTCGCGGACACCGAGTGCGCCGTCACAGACCGGATCGAGAAGCTGCTGGCGGTAAAAGGGAAGACGACGGTCAACGCGTTCCACCGTGAACTGGGCCTGTTGCTCTGGGACAAGTGCGGCATGGCTCGCAACGCCGCCGGGCTGAACGAGGCCCTGGCAAAGATCCCGGAGATACGCGAGCGGTTCTGGCGCGACGTGACGGTCACCGGTTCGCCGGGCACGTTCAACCAATGCCTCGAGCGAGCAGGCCGCGTGGCCGACTTCCTCGAATTTGCCGAATTGCTGTGCCTGGACGCGCTGGAACGCAACGAGTCCTGTGGCGGCCATTTTCGCGAGGAGCATCAGACCGAGGACGGCGAAGCGAAGCGGGACGACACCAATTACGCGCACGTAACGGCGTGGGAGTATACCGGGCCCGGCGAACGGCCCCGCATGCACCAAGAACCGCTCACGTTCGAAGAAGTGCATCTCGCCACAAGGAGCTACAAGTAATGGCAGCGAAGCGGATCAACCTCACGCTGAAGGTCTGGCGGCAGACGGGACCGGACGCCAAAGGGCAATTCGAGACCCATGAGATGCGGGGTGTATCGACCGCCATGTCGTTCCTCGAAATGCTCGATGTCTTGAACAACCGCCTCGAAGCCGAAGTCAAGGAGCCTGTCGCCTTCGACCACGATTGCCGCGAGGGCATCTGCGGTTCCTGCGGCGCGGTCGTCAATGGCCAAGCCCACGGGCCACGGCCCGCTACGACCCTCTGCCAACTGCACCTGCGGCAGTTCCAGGACGGCGCCACCATCATCATCGAACCCTTCCGTGCCGGCCCCTTCCCTATTGTGCGCGACCTCGTCGTGGACCGCTCCGCCTTCGACAGAATCATCCAGGCGGGCGGGTTCATCACGGTTCGCACGGGACAGGCTCCCGACGCCCACGCCATCCCCGTGCCCGAGTCCGCCGCGGAAAAAGCCATGGATGCGGCCCAGTGCATCGGCTGCGGCGCGTGCGTGGCCGCATGTCCGAACGCGTCCGCAAGTCTCTTCGTCGCCGCGAAGATCGGTCATCTGTGTCACCTGCCCCAGGGGCATCCGGAGCGGCGCCGCCGCGCCCTGGCCATGCTCGGGCAAATGGACAAGGAAGGGTTCGGTTCCTGCTCCAAGCACTATGAGTGCGAGGCTGTGTGTCCGAAAGAGATTCGGGTTGGCAGTATCGCGCGTATGAATCGCGAGTTCCTGAAAGCGGCCGTGCTCGGACCGGAATAGTGAATAGTCCCCGCGCCGCTCGCGTCCAGTATCTGCAGAACAGGGTCCGCGCAGGTAAGGGCGCGGCCCCCCCCGCGCGATGGTGAATCCAGCCGTCCAATCCGTTACTATATGGACAGCCGCAGGCAGCCAAGGGGGCTCGTCGCGGCGCCGTGTGACAGCAACTCACGAGAAAGGACCACAGGAATGAAGAAGCTGGTTGTAGTGGCGCTCTTGCTGGCCGCGATGTTCGGGCTCCCGGCGCGCGCCGCGGACCTCGGCGACAAGGCCCCCGAACTGGCGGTGTCAGAATGGGCCAAGGGCCAGCCGGTCACCCTGGCTGCCTTGAAAGAACAGAAGAAAGTCGTGATTGTCGAGTTCTGGGCTACGTGGTGCCCGCCCTGCCGCGCCAGTATTCCGCACCTGACCGAGTTGCAGAAAAAATACGCGGAGACGGCCGTATTCATCGGCATCAGCAGCGAAGAAGCCGCCACCGTCAGGCCCTTCGTCGAGAAACAGGGCGATCAAATGGAGTACCGCGTGGCCGTGGACAACGATGGCAAGACGAACAAGGCCTACATGGAGGCCTACGGCATCGACGGTATCCCGCATGCGTTTCTCGTGGACCGCGAAGGCCGCGTCGTCTTCCATGCGCACCCCATGGACCCGAAATTTGAAGAGACGTTGAAAGCGGTGCTCGACGGCACGTTTGACCTCGAAAAGGCCAGGGCCACCCTCGCGAGCGAACACAAGCTCGAGCAATTGCTGGAGCAGTACGGCGAACTGGTCATGGAGGGGACCGACAAAGAGAAAGCGAAGGAAGTCAGCAAGGAATTGTACGGGGCTATTCGCGACGACGGCGAGAAACTGAATCAGCTGGCCTGGGCCATCGCCTCGGCCACCGAACTGGGTTTCCAGGACCTCGATTTCGCGCTGCAATGCGCGGCACGCGCGGTCGAACTCACCGGAGAAAAGGAAGCGGACGCGCTGGACACCCTCGCCCGCGTGCAGTATGAGCAGGGCGACAAGGAGAAGGCCATCGCGACCGCGGAAAAGGCGCTGCAATTGACCGAAGATGAGGAACTCCGCGAACATATCGAGTTCCAGTTGAAGGTCTATCGCGGCGAAGAAACGACGGAGGACGAAGGCGAAGAAGTGGAGGAGGTAGAACAGGTCGAGACACCCGGCCAAGGCTGAGCGCGGGATTATTCAATCGGCCGCATTCCCGGTTGCCGGGCCGGTCCAGAAGACCGGCTCGGCGGTCTGTATGCATCTTGTTGGGTAAGAAAGGATACGCGGCACACGTGTCTGCGGCCCGAAGTGGAATCAAGGCCAGCCCTGCCAGAGGAGGACCCCATGAAGACCAGGAGCATTACTATCACCGCGAAGGACCGCGACCGGCTGCGATTCCGCATCAATGAGCTGCTTTCGCGAGGGGAAGTCAAGGAAATTCGCCATATCGAGGAATTGGAGGACGAACTGACGCGGGCGACCGTTGTCGACAATCCCCGCGATGTGCCCGCCGATGTCATCACCATGCGCAGCCAAGCCCGCCTGCGCGACCTCGACACCGGCGATGAAGTCGTATATACGCTCGTCTATCCCAACGAAAGTGACGCGGAAAAACACCGGATTTCCGTGCTCGCGCCCATCGGCGTCGCCATGCTCGGCTACCGCGTCGGCGACGTGCTCGAATGGGCCGTTCCCAAAGGCATCCGCCGCCTGCGCATCGAGGAGGTGCTCTATCAGCCCGAGGCTGCGGAAGACTACCACCTTTAGCGCCCTGCGAGGCGGCGGCTCGGAAGGCTACGCCGGTTTCCGGACCGCCGCCCTTGATTCCCGTGCGCTTGCGCGCAATACTATCCTCATTCCGCGTGAACGTGCGTGCGCACCGCTGCACGGCCACACCGGCTCACCGTTCCGGGGAACCAGCCGCATCTAAAAGGAAACCGGCATGCTCACAGGTTTTGTGCTCGTACGGCCCCGTTTCAAGCCGCCTCTCGATCCCGGCTTCCGCCCCGCCGTGCTCGCCAACCACGCCTATCTCGGGGAGGTCGAGCAGGCCGGCGGGGGCGTACCCCTGGTCATCGGCCTCGAACGCACCGACGGGTCCCTGTCCCGCTACGAAACCCGCGTCTTCTCCGAGGGGAGTCCCCGCGCCCGCGCCAACCTCATGTACGCCGAACGGCTGGTGAAATTCCTGCTCTGGCAGCGGGGCGGCTGGCGGGTCTACATCGGCGGACCCAAGAATATCGGCGACCATATCGCGCGCACCTACGCGCCGGAAGGCGCGCGTTCGTTCGATTACCACTTCATGGGCGAGGACGTCTACGAACGCCCCTTCACCGTCGTTTCCTGCGATCCGGCCGACATTCCCCCCGAACGAGAGGCCACCGTGCCCCTTGGGCGGCACCTTGACGGATGCCGCATCGGCTTCGACCTCGGGGCGTCGGACCGGAAAGTCTCGGCCGTCATCGACGGGGAAGCCATCTATAGCGAAGAAGTCGTCTGGGAACCCAAGAAAGCCACCGACCCCAGCTATCACTACGGCGAGGTCATGACGGCGCTCAAGACCGCTGCGTCAAGGATGCCTCGCGTCGACGCGATCGGCGGCAGTTCCGCGGGGGTGTGGATCAACAACCGCCCCATGGTCGCCTCGCTCTTCCGCGGCATCCCCAAGGAACGGTTCCACGAGGTCCACGACCTCTTCCTGCGTATCAGCCGCGAGTTCGGCGTGCCGCTCACCGTCGTCAATGACGGCGAAGTCACCGCGCTCGCCGGCTCCATGTCGCTCCAGGACAACGCCGTCCTCGGCATCGCGCTCGGCTCGAGCGAGGCCGGCGGCTACGTTACCCCGGACGGCAACATCACCGGCTGGCTCAACGAACTCGCGTTCGCGCCCGTCGATTTCAGCCCGGAGGCGCCCATCGAGGAGTGGTCCGGCGACCGCGGGGTCGGCGCGCTGTACTTTTCCCAGCAATGCGTGTTCCGGCTCGCGCCCGCCGCGGGAATCGAGCTGCCCCGCGAGGCCACCGACGCAGAACGGCTCAAGACCGCTCAGCAACAGCTTGAAGCAGGCCACCCGGGCGCGGTGGACATCTGGAAGACCATCGGCGCGTACATGGGCTACACGATCGCCCACTACGCCGACTTTTACACGCTCCGCCACGTGTTGATCCTCGGGCGCTGCACGTCCGGTCAGGGCGGGCACCTCATTCTGGACACCGCGCAGGAAGTCCTCCGTACCGAATTTCCGGAACTCGCCGGCGCGGTCAACGTGCAGTTGCCCGACGAGAAGGCGCGGCGCGTGGGCCAGTCCATAGCCGCCGCGAGCCTGCCGCAACTCTGAATCCGCTTCTGGCCCCGCGGGGGTAGTTTCACCCTTTTCGCCAGAGCGTCACCCGGCGCATTTCGGCGGCGACCTGGAACCGCTCGCGCAGCGCGCCGAGATAGGGGCTTCTCAACGCGGGCGTGTCATTGATCCGGTCAATGGTGAGGTACTCGCACGGGGCCACGGCGCGCATGAGCAGATGCTCAAACACGTCACAGTAGCGCACCAGCGAGGGATCGTCCGGCGCGACACGCACGTCCACACGAAGGCCGCAGCGTTCGAGCACAAGCACCAACGCCGCGCCGTGATAGACGAGATACGTCGCCGGCAACCGTTTCGGAAGCGTCTCTTTCAGGCCTTCCAGACCCAACCCGCACAGCGACGCCGGGTCCGCCGCATTGATCCAGAAGGTGGCATCCTGAGGCAGCCCTTGCTGGAGCCGCCGCAGCGCGGAGGGCGCGATGAACTGAAGACCCGGCACGCCTTCGAAGAAAGAACCGCCGATGACCTCGCCGGCGAGTTCCATGAGCCGTAGCGTGCGGAACAAGGCGCCCCAGCGCAGCGCGGGCAGCTCCCATTGCAGCAGTTCACGGAACAGGACGCCGTAGCGGTCAAGCAGGAGGCGCGCGCAATCGCGCCGTCGCTCCTCGGCGTCGAGCGCGTCCGCCGCCGCCAGCGGCGCGGGCAGCACGTACCAGTTGCCCGCAAACGGACGGGACGCCTTCCAGCGTTGGAATGCTGCACGGCGCGAGGCCGGAACCGCGGCTTCCGGCGCAGGCCCAAACCCGGTCTCGACACCGCGCCGCAGCGACTCCACGGAGTCGTTCGTCACGAGACCGCGCCAAGCCCAGCGCCACAACCGGCCCGTCACCTCGGCAGACGGCATCCGGCTGTACCGCACCAGTTCGGAGAGCGGGAACCGCCCGCGAACGTTGGGAAAGAGAGCGCCGAGTTCCCCGGTTTCTCGCACGCTTTCGACGCAGCTGTCGCGATGCTCGGGAAAGCCCAGCCATACCTTCTTGTCGCCGCAGCCGTGCCACGCAATCTCCGTGTCACGGAAGATAGCGTCCAAATGCTCGGGCTGGTAGTCCCGGACGCGCGCGGGCAACATCTCTGTCTCCAGCAAGGCGGCGCGCATCGGATAACCGAGGAGCGGTTCGAGCGCGGCTTCTACCGCGTCGCGGCCGGTCTCATGCGCGGTCACACGCTGATGAACGGCGAGCAGCAGCGCCAGTTCGCGCAACGGCCGCGGCTCGAAGACAGGCCGCGCCGCCGCGCGCGCGAGGCACAACAGCCGTTCCAGGTTTTCCGCGTCGCAAATTTCGGCCTGTGCCGCGCCCGCGCGCAGCGCATCGATGACAATGGTCTGGCCGTCAGCCAGCACGCGCAGCGCGGAGTCCAGGCACCCCGCCGCCACGGGCAGCATCGCCGCAAGCGCGTCCTTCTCCACCGGACCATAGAAACGGAGCCATTCCGCGAGCCATGCCGCGAGCGAGTCCTCTTCATCGCCGGCCGCTTTCCCCTGTCTGCCCGGCAGTTTTACATCACCGGAGCCGGCCGCCTCGATACACACCCCAGCGGTTGGCACATCCAGCACCCGTTGCAGGCGCGGCCACGATTCCGCCGCGGCCACGAACTCATGCGGCGGGCGCGCGAACCTTATCCGTATCGCCTTTCCCGCAAGGGCTCCCAACAGGGCTTCCTCGCGTATTCCGTGGTCACGCTGCATCGCCGCGAGCAGGCCGCGCCACTCCTGGCCGGGCAACAGCAGCCGTTCCTTCAACAGTTCGAGCAGGTCCGCCGCGGATCCGGGCGCGTAGCCCGGCGCGGTGCATTGCAGCTTCTCCTGGAAGCGGGCCACCGCTTCGCGCGCGATGCGCGGGCGCAGCGGCTGACTGAATACGACCTCGCGCAGCAGGGAATCGTCGAGCCGGGAGGCGCGCGCGTCAACGGGCGTATCGTCCGCGTAGGTGTACAGGTTGGTCTGCATCCACCAGACCGACGCGGCGAACGGGGACGGGGCCGGGCCCGTAATCTCCGTGCACTGGATGGCGCCGTCGCGCAATTCCGCAAGCATCAATAGCAGCGCGGGCAGGTCGAAATCATCCTGCAGGCAGGAGCGCCACGTTTCGGCGAGAATGGGGAAGTCCTCATAACGCAGGACCGCATCAAGCAGCTTTTTGGCGCGGATACGGCTCAGCCAGCGCGGCACGCGCTTGCCGAAGGCGGGCCGCGTCAACTGCAGCGCGATGCCCGCGCACTCCCGGAACCGCGCGCCGAAATAGCCCGTCTTCTCCAACTGCTTGCGGAGGAGCGCTTCCATTTGCTCCGGCGGCGCCAGGTCAATCAGTTCCCGCGCGGGAACGGGCGACGGCGTCATGAGCGCTATACAGTCATTGCACGCGAAGACCTCGAGCGTCTCGCCGTAGCGGTCCTCCCACGCTTGCGCGAGCGCCATGGCGTAGGGCCGGTTGAGCGGGCGGCCCCACAGCGTGTGAAGAATGGTCTGGGTGAGGCTTGCGCCGTGCTCCGCACCCGTGACGTGCTCGATCAGCACGTGCCGCCGGTGCGGCAAGTGCGCGCCGGTGCATGCGCGTTGCCGCGCGAGGAAGTCAATCAACGCATCCGCGGCTTCCGGTTCCATGCCGTGCCGCGCCAGCAGCCGCTCCCGGAACTCGGGGCTGTCCAGCCGGGCATCGGCGTTTTCCAGCAACGCCAGCAGCCGTTCCGAGAGGTGGAAACTGCGGCTGCGCGCCTCCGCGCGCCAGAACGGCGTGTCCATGGCCCCATGCGGCGCGGGCACAACGAACACGTCGTTGTGCGTGATGCGGTCGATGCGCCAGGATTGCGTACCCAGCGCAAACCGGTCGCCGATGCGGCTTTCCCAGACGAATTCTTCGTCTAATTCGCCGATCCTCGCGCTGGTTTGCGCGTGACGCAGCGTGTAATAGCCCCGGTCGGCGATGGTCCCGCCCGACGTATAGATCAGCCGCAGCCCCGCGCCATGGCCGCGCACCGTGCCGTCGATCCTGTCGACGCGCACGACGGCGCGCAGTTCACGGAGGCGTGTTTCGGCGTAGCGGCCGCTGAGCATGTCGATCACAAGGTCGAATTGCCGGCGCGTGAGCTCGTGGTACGGCGCGCTCGCGCGCAATGCGTCGTAAAGGGCATTCAGGGACCACTCCTGCACGCCCGTCATCGACACGATGACCTGCGCGAGCACGTCGAGCGGACACCGCACGGTCCGGAGCGGTTCGATGTCCCGTTCACGCACGGCGTGCGCGACTACGGCCGCTTCCAGGCAGTCGCGGCCGTGCACGGGAAACAACACGCCCCGGCTGACCGCGCCGACCTGATGGCCCGCGCGGCCTATGCGCTGCAGCGCGGCCGCCGCCGAAGGCGGCGTCTCGACGAGCACGACCTGGTCGAGCGACCCAATGTCGATGCCCAGTTCCAGCGAGTTCGTGGCGACAATCGCGGCTAGTTCGCCCCGTTTGAGCCGCTGTTCGACCACCTCGCGCACTTCTCTCGACAGGGAACCATGGTGCGCGTAGGCGAGCAGACGGTCCTCCCCCTGGTTCAACAGCAACGCAAGGCGCTCGCACAGCCTGCGGCTGTTCGTGAAGACCAGCGTGGCCCGGCGCGACGCGACGATCGCCCGAATCTCCGCGGCGAGCGCGGGCCAGACCGGCTCGTTCTCAGGCACCGGCACGCGACGCACGCAGATGTCCAGCCTCTTCGACATGGGCGACTGCACGATCGCCACGTCGCGCCTGCGGTACTGCACGCGATTCCCACGACGCTCGACGCGATAACCGCCGATGAACGCGGCCATGTCTTCCAGCGGGTTCACCGTGGCGGACAGCGCGATGCGCTGGAACTCGCCCGAAAGCAGGACCAGCCGCTCGACCGCCGTGACAAGGTGTACGCCACGCTTGCTGTCCGCGGCCGCGTGGATTTCGTCGAGAATCACGGTCCTGAGATTTGTGAGCAACGATATGCCGCTCGGCGCGCTGAGCAGCAGATTCAGGCTTTCAGGCGTGGTGATGAGGATGTCCGGCGGACGGCGCAGCATGCGGCGGCGTTCGCTCTGGGGCGTGTCGCCGCTGCGCGTGCACACGCGGATTTCGGGGAACGTCTCCCCCGCGCCGGCGAACACGCTGCACAGTTGCGCCAGCGGCGCCAGGAGATTGCGCTGCACGTCGTTGTTCAGCGCTTTCAGAGGCGAAACATAAAGTACGCGGACGCCCCCGCCCGGCCACGCCCCCGTAGCCAGTTGCTGCAGCGCCCACAGAAACGCGGCAAGGGTCTTGCCGCTGCCCGTCGGCGCGGTGACGAGCACGTGCCGCCCCGCGGCGATCTCCGGCCAGGCGCGCGCCTGCGCATCCGTCGGCATGCCCACCTGTTCCGTGAACCACCGCCGGAACAAGGGATGGAACAGGTCGAGCACGCGAGCGGGCGCCACGGCGTTCACCCGCCCGCGATGCGGTCCCAGCTGGCCGTGTCCCCTGGCGTGAAGTACTCCAACGTCACGCTGTTTCCAATGACCCGGCGCAATTCCTCCAGCGACCCGACCGCGCCGGACGCCATTGCCTGCGCCCCGATGTTACCCAGCGCCGTCGCCTCGACCGGTCCCGTCACCACGGGCACGCCGCAGGCGTCCGCCGTCATCTGGCACAGGAGCTTGTTCTGCGTGCCCCCGCCGATGATGTGCAGCTGCTCCGTCTTGCGGGCCAGGAGGCCGTCGAGCGCGCGCAGCGTCGTCCGGTACTTCAGCGCGAGGCTTTCGAGCGCGCAGCGCACGATTGGGCCGCGTCCCCGCGGCACGGGCTGCCCCGTCTCGCGGCACATGGACTGGATCAACTCCGGCATGTTCTCGGGCGCAATCAGCCGCGGGTCGTCCAGGTCGACCAGCGACACGAACGCCGGGCTTGCCTCGGCCTCTTCCGCCAGCGCGGCGTATTCGAGCTTCTCGCCGGAGCGTTCCCACGTGCGCCGGCATTCCTGCACGAGCCAGAGCCCGAAAATGTTTTTCAAGAACCGTATCTTGCCCCCGACGCCGCCCTCGTTCGTGAAATCGAGCGCCAGGCTCCGCTCGCTGATCATCGGCTCGTCCAGTTCCGCGCCCAACAGCGACCACGTCCCGCTCGAAAGATACGCCCACGGCCCCTCCCCCGCCGCCACCGGCACCGCTGCGACCGCCGCGCCCGTATCGTGCGTCGCGGGCGCAATCACCGGCACGTCCGCCGCGATGCCCGTCTGTGCGGCGACCTCCGGCAGCACCGGCCCCAGCACCGTGCCCGGCGCGACCGGATCCAGCAGGATGCGACGCGGCAGCCCCAGCTTGTTGATGAGTTCGTCGTGCCACGCGCGCCGGTACGGGTCGAGCATCTGGGTCGTCGACGCATTCGTGTATTCGCATGCGCGCTTGCCCGACAGCAGGTAGCCGAACAGGTCGCCCATCATCAGCAGGCAATCGGCAACCTCCAGCAACGGCGATTTCGCCCGCACGAGGCTCAGCAACTGGTACACGGTGTTAAACGGCAGGAACTGGATGCCCGTCGCCTTGTAGATCTCCGCGCGCGGCACGATCGCGAAGGCGGCTTCCGTCATGCCCTCGTTGCGCTTGTCCCGGTAGTGCACCGGATTGCCAAGCACCGCGCCATCCCGCGCGATCAACCCGAAATCGACGCCCCACGTGTCCACGCCCATCCCGTCCAATTTGGGCGTGTGTTCGCGCGCGCATTTCGCCAGGCCCGCGCACATCTCCTGGTATATGCGGGCCACGTCCCACTGGCGTGTGCCCAGCATGACCAGGCCCTCCGTCGGGAACCGGTGCACGACTTCCAGGGCGATCCGGCCTTCGGCCAGCGTGCCCAGCACGGCGCGTCCACTTTCCGCGCCCAAGTCAAAAGCAAGAAAACGGCGTATCCCGGCCATACTCGCCTCCCGTCATTGTTGACACCACCGCCGCAAACGATAGCGAATCAACCACGGCAGCCGCCACTTGACCGCAACCGTGGCGCGTCCCGCGCCGCTCTCCCGATTTCCATGTTCTCTTTGCGGCGAGCGGCGGGGACGCCGCTTCCGCTGCTACGCGCGCGGCGCAATCAGCGGCACCACCTGCTTCCCCCGGGCAAACACGCGGAGAATCCGCTCGCGCACTTGTTTCAATTGGGCCTCGGGCTCGCGGCCAACGGGAACGCAGCCGCCCGCCATGGCGCGATGTCCGCCGCCCGTGCCCACGCCCGCGACGACACGGCGCACGAGCTGGGCCATGTTGCTGCGCAGGTCCGCGCCGCGCGCCGAGATCAGGACGCTGTCCCCGTAGCGCCCGTAACACACGGCGCAGCGCATGCTGGCGAGCCGCATCAGCAAGTCCGCCACTTCCGGAATCATGTCCGCATTCACGCAATCGCGGATGCAACCGACCACGGTAGTGCCCGCCACGACGCTGTCGGACAGGCTGTCCGCCAGCATCCGGAAGTATTCACGCGGAACGGGCGCGCGGCGGATGCGCCCAAGCTTGTGCTTGTCCGCTTCCAGAAACAGTTCCTGATACGCGAGCGCGCCCATGGGCGTTACGCCCCGCCCGAGGTCCTGAGTGTCCGACTGGATGCCGTAAAACAGCGCCGTGGCCAGATTGGGATGGATTCGAATGCCCGCCGCCTTCGCGTATTCGTACAGAATCGTCGACGCGGCCCCGTATTCCGGGCGGATATCGACCAGTTCCGCCTGCACCGGCAGACCGCGGCGCGTCAGATGATGGTCGATGACAACGTCGGGCGGGCGGTCGCCCAGCAGCTCGCTGTTGCCCGACTGCGGTTGCGCGTCCACCAGGCAGACCGTGCGGAAGCGCGCCAGTTGGGCGCGGGTCATGCGCCGCGCGTCGATGCGCAGCACCTGGATCATGGCCTTGTTCTCCGCACGCCCGCAGATGCCGCCGTAGCCGATAGCGACGCGCTTCTTCAGGCGCTCGCAAACCAGGTCGCGCACGGCAGCTGCGCAGGCCAGCGCGTCCGGGTCGGGGTTGTCCTGCATGACCACCGCAACGCGCCCCGGCCGCGCGCAGATGTTCAACAACGCGGCAACGCACGCTCGCGAGCGGTTTATGGCTTCATCTGTATTCACGGCGGCACACCGTTCACGCGCTGCTTCCGGGCGCCGGGCCCGCGGGAGCCTCGACGGTCAGCTTGCCGCCGAGCGTCCGCGCCAAGTCCGGCAGGTCGTACACGGTCAGTGCGCCGTGCACCGAATTGATGAGCTGATTGTGCGTCGGCCACGTTTGCACGACTTCCGACCACGAACGCAGCGCGCCGTTCAGCCGCACGGTCCCGAACAGGTCCGGTTCGAGCGCCGCCGCGTGCAGCGCGGGCACGCCGGCATTTCCGAAAGCGTGCAGGCCCGGCGCGCCGGGCGCCTGCGCGGCCAGATACCGCGCGCTTACGAGGATATCTTCCGCACGCATCCCTACATAGGACAGGCCGAGCGCATACGCCGCGAAGTAGTCCTCCCAATCGTGTCCGAGTTCCACGCCGAACGCCTTCTGGCCCGTCTGCTGCGTCTCACCCGAGCCGCGCACATCCACTGCGAGCACGGCGCCGCCCCCCGCCAGCAGCGTCTCGAGTTCCGCGCCCGCGGCCGCGAATCCGGCTTCAAAGACAGCCAAGGCCGGCGCCACGGTCCTGCCCGGCGCCGCCGGAAAGAAGAGCGCCGGCAGCAAAATGTCCTCTTCCGGCCGCAGGATCAGTTTCTGCCCCGCGCGCCCGGCCACCACCGCCTCCCCCGCCGCCTCGACCCGCGGCTCGGGAAGCTCCGCCAGCGGACGGATGCCCGCCAGCGCGCGCGCCTCCGCAAGAAGCGCGGTCTGGCCCTCCTCCTGCCAGCGTTTGGCCCGGGCCGCGGCAAGCTGTTGCTCATACTCGGCGTTGAACGCGTACGTGATGCGCGCGCCCTCGAGCAGCATCACCTGCCCGCGCGGCGTACACTGCAATTCTTCGCCGGTGAACAGCTCTAATTCCGGCTCGGCGATCGGCTCGTCACGATGTTGCAGCCATCGGGCGAGCCACCGCACGACGCCTTGCCGCTGCAACCGGTTGTAATTGTGCTCGGCGTCGTTCTCGAGCAGGTCCACCCGCTCCGAGAAGCCCATCATGGTGTAGCGCCGCTTCGCGAAGCGGAACGACTCCCACGTGGCGCGAATATCGAAGAAGTCCTTTGTGGCGGCGGCGATCAGCACAGGCGACGGCGCGCGCATCATGACGAAATCCGCGTGATCCAGGCCCCAGACAAGCTGTCCGTACACATTCTGTTCGGCGTCGCCTGTCGCCACTTCCAACTGCCGTGTTACGTGGTTCAGGTAGCAGCTCGGCGCAGCGCAGACGATCCGGTCATCCAGCGCCATGAGAAAAGAGGTTTGCGTGCCGCCGCCGCTGTTGCCCGTGCAGCCGATGCGTTGCGGGTCGACTTCAGGCCGCGATTGCAGATAATCGATGCCGCGCATGCCGTCCCAGACCTCGAAGCGCGCCGTGCTCCGTCCGACCAGGATGCACCCGACGCCGAACATGGTGTGCGCTTTCGTGCCCCACATGAGGTGCTTGCCGCCGGCGTCCAGAAGCTGCATGCGTTCGCCCTGCTCGATAGGGTCGAAGACGAGCGCAACCATGCCGTTGAGGGCCAGCAGCGCGCCCATCGATTGGTACGTATCGTGCGCCTTCGCGTTCTCGGCATGACCGCACGGCACCAGCACGCCCGGATACGGCGGCGGATACCGCTGCGGGTCAGGCAGAAACAGCGCGCCCGTCACGAACAACTTCGGCTGGCTCTCGAAGACAACCTTCTCGACGCGGTAGCCCTCGCGTTCGAGCACGCCCGTAATCCGCGGATTCAGCGGCGTGCGTTCCGGGAAACCGCCCAGCATTTCAACGAATTTGCCGTGCAAGCGTTGCTGATATGCGGCAATCTGCTCCGGCGCTGTTACCGCTTCGAAATCCGCCTTCCAGCGGTCCCACGCCGCATAAGCGCGTTTGATGAGATAGTGCCGCATCATGTCGCCCGGCGCGTATCCCCCAATATCCTCGGGCAGCACCCGCAGCGCGTCCTGCGCGCGCGCGGCACACATGCAGACCAGCGCCGCTACCACAACCGTCAACAACTCACGCATCCGTAACATGTCGCGCCTCCCCGCCGTTATGGGCCTGCGTTCCGCGACCGGATTCCTGGCCCGCGCATAAGCACTCTTACGATAGGACCGCCGCCATTGCGTGTCAACCCGGCTGAAGCCCGGACCCGGCTCGGAGAAGCGGAACCTGCTATCCGCGCTGGGCAGGCCGCTGCGGTTTTTCAGGCTCGCATCCGGTTCAGGCCCGCCGGGTCGGCCCCGGCGCAAGCCGGGTTCGCCGGGAGGCCGCGCCCGGGCCGCAAAGATGCTTCCACGCCGTGGGAATCATTGCCTTGCGCGCACAAGTCAGACGCGCTCGGCTTCAGATGAAGAGACGGAGCGCATCACGCGACGATGCCGGGCGCAGGAACCGGCGGGGCGCGGTTCTGCTATCATAGCGCAACGCCGGCGCGCTGCGACTTGCCGCGTCGCGCAACTCCCCTTTGTAATGGGAGCAGGAGACCATCCCATGACCAGACGGCAGTATGGATTTCTCATTGTGACCATGGCCGCGTGCTCCTTTCTCGGCGGCGCGTTCGCCTCGTTCTGCTTCCGCGCGGACACCGCGCAAGCCGCCGCGCAGCAGGTCCTGAGCGCGGAACAGCTCGTGCTCGTCGACCAGCAGGGCAAGGTGCGCGCGGCGCTGGCCGTGACCGGCGACAACGTCGCGAAGCTCGGCTTCTTTGACGCAACGGGCGCGCCCACCGGCGCCATCGGCGCGGCCCCGGCCGAAGGCGTGGGTCTCGGCTTCTACGACCGGCGCGGCGCGGCGCGCGCCCTGCTTTCGATGGCCGACGACCACACCACCGCGTTCGGTCTCTACGACAGCGGCGGCGTTTCGCGCGCGGCGCTCGCCGTCGACGCGCAAGGCGGCGCCACGCTCGGCTTCCACGACGCCGGGATGCAGGCGCGGCTCCTGCTCGGGGCGGGCAGCGACGGCGCGCCCGCCATAAGCATGCGCGACGCGGAAGCGCGCGCCCGCCTCGCACTCAGCATCACACAGGAGGGCAAGACTGCGCTGGGCCTCTACGACGAGACCGGCTTCGCCCGCGCCGCGACCGTAGTCGACGCGGACGGCACCGCGAAACTCGGCATCTACGGCAACGCGGGCGCGGCCAGCGCGGTCCTCGCCACCACCCCGGGCGGCGCCACCGAACTCGGCCTCTACGACGCCGCGGGCCAGTCGCGCGTGTCGCTCGGCGCGGGCGCGGACGGCAGTTCCACGCTCAGCCTCTACGACGCGGCGGGCGCGGCGCGCGCCCTGTTCGCCGCGCGCGTCGACGGCGAATCGCGGCTCGTCTTCAACGACGCGCAGGGCGTCGCGCGCGCCGCCGTCGGCACCGGGGCAAACGGCGCGCCTGCGCTCGGCCTGCGCGACGCCGCCGGCATCGACCGCGTCGCCCTGGCTCTGGCCGAAACCGGCGTGCCCTCGCTCAGCCTGCACGACGCCGCCGGCGCGGGGCGAACTGTCTTGAACGTCGCCGAGGACGGCCGCTCCAGCGTCGAATTCGCCGACAACGCGGGCGTCGTGCGCACCGCCGTGGGCACCGCCGCAAACGGCGCGCCCTCCTTAAGCCTGCGCGACGACAAGGGCGGCAAGCGCCTCGCCATGAGTGTTGGGGCGGACGGCGCGACCACATTGTTCCTCGTGAGCCCCGACGGCCTGCCGCAGGCATCCCTGGCGGCGCAACCCGGCAGCAAACCCGGGCTCAGCTTCTACGGCGAAAAAGGCGCCACCCTCGCCGTATTCGGCGTGAACCCGGAAGACCAGCCCGTCATCATCCTCAAAGACAAAGACGGCAACGTCACCTGGTCCGCGCGCTGACCACGCACCGGCAGACCCGAACACAGCGCTGCGGATACACAGCGCTGCGGATACACAGCGCCGCGGACATTGAAAAAACGCCGCGCTACCCGTCATACTAACTGCAGGGCGAAACTCGCCCGGAAAACCATCTTCCATGTGGGCCCTTAGCTCAGTTGGTTAGAGCAGGTGACTCATAATCACTTGGTCGCAGGTTCGAGTCCTGCAGGGCCCACCAGACTATCTCCCTGGCGCTGATCGACTTCCGACGGCCGCCCCGCCCCCGCGACGCCGCGCGCGTTCCCCCCGCCTGTCCGCCTCCGGTCCGTTTTGCGGCGCTTTGGCGCGACCTGCCCTCCCGGCGCTGGGAATGGAACCGGCGCTCCTCTCCCTTCCATCTCTTCTGTGCTTCGGAGTAGGCGGCGTTCTATGCTGTTCGACGGGGTGTCGTCTTTCGTTGCGATTCGGAAAGTCTTCCCGCTGTCTTGTTCTGGGGGACTTTCCGGAGACTCCGTGCAAACGCCCCCCCCCGCTGGTGCACATCTCCCTCCCGGCGTGCAAGCGCAACAAAGGGCCACCGCTCCAAGGCGGTGGCCCTTTGTTGCCTTTCTCCCCTCAGCCGGGCACATACCTAACCCACTAGGCCTTGCCGTCCATAGCGATTCAAAACACTAACCTTCCCATCGCGCCTGCAGAATTCGGCTGTTCCCCCTTTTCCCTCACTCCAAGACGTCCACTCCCAATACGGCGGAGGGCGGACGTGGCAACGACCCGGAAACGCCCTTATGTGGAGGCCGCAGCAGGCGGCGGCGGAGGGCGGACGTGGCAACGACCCGGAAACGCCCTTCTGTGGAGGCCGCAGCAGGCGGCGGCGGAGGGCGGACGTGGCAACGACCCGGAAACGCCCTTCTGTGGAGGCCGCAGCAGGCGGCGGAGGGCGGACGTGGCAACGACCCGGAAACGCCCTTCTGTGAAGGCTCCAAAGCTCTTTGGCAATTGAATCGCGGAAAACATCCTTGCATCCGGATGCAAGGCGGACCGGGCCCTAGTGGATCCGAGTCCGGATCGCCGGTCGCACCCGGGCGCGTCCCCGTCGGATACGCCCCGGGCGGCCGCGCGGCGAACGGCGCGCCGGTCCCTCGGACTCGGCGCGGGAAAGGAGAACGCCTATTTAGGAATGGACGTTCAGTTTTGGCTGCGGCGGCGCGGTTGCCGTCGCAGGGAATTGGGCAAAAAGAAGAAAGGAACATCATCATGCCCAAAGACGAAAGAAAAAAGACAACAGTGCACAGGCTCTTCTTCCAGCGCGAGGAGAAATTCGCGCGGGAGTGGGACGCAGTGAAGCCCGAGGGCGAGCGCAAGCTGATTCCCCCGGGCCGGTACGAGGCCACCCTGGTGGACGGCGAGGCCTTTGAGGCGCGGACTGGGACGCCGGGATACCGGCTCACCTTCGCCCTCGCCAGCGGGGAATTCCGAAACCGGCAGGTGTCGATGCGGCTCTGGCTGACGATCGACGCCGCGCCCCGGACGAAGGCGGTCCTCGCCAAGGTGGGGCTGGGCCCGCGATTTCGTGACCTCGACGGTGACGTGCCGAAGGGCCTGCGCGTCGCGCTGTACGTGACCACGGCCGAGTCGAAGAGCGGCCGGGTCTACAACGAGGTCGAAGACTTCGAGCCCATCGATGGCCGGGATGCCCGGCCGCCGCGCGGGCGCGGACCGATCGCGTCGCCGGGCTTGAACGACGAGTACGAGTACGAGGAAGAGGAAGAGGACGACGACGACGACCGGTTCATCACGGAGGAAGAGTACGCGGCGCTCACCCCGGAAGAGCAGGCGAAGGTCGAAATCATCATCGACGAGACCGCCGAGCCACCCGTGCCAACGCCCAAGCGCAGGCCGCTGCGCTGACGGCACGGCCAACGGCGTCCGGGCCCCTTCGAGGGGGCCCGGACGCCCCACCTCCACCATATGCAGGAATACGAATAGGAGGATGATGTGAAACACGACGATGATGATTCTAGAACCGATGGCGAACCGTCTTCGACGGGCAGTGCGCCAGCGATTCGGGACGGCGACGGCGGCCCCGTGGTGGACTTCGTGCCGCGCGAGGCGCAGGCGACGACGATCTGCAACGAATCGAACACGAGCGCGCTCATGCACGCGAACTACGCGGGCTTCGTCCGCTGGAATCCGCAGTGGGGATGGCTGATATGGGACGGCGTGCGCTGGCGGCGGGACGAAGCGGGCGAGATCATCCGCCTGGCGACCGGCCTGGGCCGGGGCTTCCGGGATCTGGCCGCCAACTACCGTGACGTGCGCGTCGCCACGGACTTCTTCAGGTGGGCCAAGCACTGCGAGTCTGAGAAGGGCGCGCGCGCCGTGCTCAAGCTCGCGGAGCACCGCTTCCACGAGCCCGTCGAGTCGTTCGACGCGGACCCGCACGCGCTGAACTTCGAGGACGGCACGCTGGACCTGCGGGACGGCGCAATGCGCCCGCACGACCCGGCCGACATGATCACCAAGACGACCGGATGCCGCTACCAGCCGGGCGCACCGTGCCCCGCGTGGGAGCGCTTCCTTGAGGAGGTCCAGCCGGACCCCGGCATCCGCGCGTACCTGCGCCGTGCCGTGGGGTACTCGCTGGGCGGCAGCGCGCGCGAGCAGTGCTTCTTCGTGCTGCACGGCGCGGGCTGCAACGGGAAGTCCACATTTCTGGATGTGCTGCAGACGTGCATCGGACAGGACTACGCGGCGCAGGCCGACCCGCGCACGTTCCTGGAGGCCCGCAGCGACGCCATACGTACCGACCTGGCCCGGCTGCGCGGCGTGCGGTTCGTGTGCACCGTCGAGTGGGGCGAGGGGCGGCGGATAGACGAGGCGCTGGTCAAGGCGCTCACCGGCGGCGACAGGGTCACCGCGCGGTTCCTCTACAAGGCCGAGTTCCAGTACGCGCCGGAGTTCAAGATCTGGATGGCGACCAACCACCGCCCGGCGATCCGCGACGCCAGCGCGGGCATGTGGCGGAGGGTGCGCCTGATCCCGTGGACCGTGGAGGTGCCCGAGGACCGGCGCGACCGCGACCTGCGGGACCGGCTGCTCGCGGAGCGCGAGGGCATCCTGCGGTGGGCCGTGGAGGGCGCGCTGGAGTACGGGCGGCGCGGCCTGGGCGAGCCGCCAGCCGTGGCGGCGGCCACGCGCGCGTACCGCGCCAGCGAGGACATCGTCGGCGACTTTCTGCGGCGGCGGTGCGAACCGGATCCGGGCGGGCGCGTTCCGCTGCGGGACCTGTACCTGGCGTTCGTGGCCGAGGGCAACGGTGAGCAGTGCACCCAGAGCTTCTTCGGGCGTCGCGTCGCGGAGAAGGCCGAGGGTGGCGAACTCGGGGGAGCGAAGCTGGTAGTGGTGAGGGGCCACAAGTGCCTGAGGGGCATGGGATTGCGCGATGTATAGCCCCCTCCGGGGGTGGCGTTTCCGGACGGTCCTACGGAAAGCGCCTCCGGGATTCGTTCCCGGGGGAGTTTCCGGCACCCATCCCGAAACGCCACCCATACGCCAACCCGCGCCGGAAAGCCGCCGATCCGGCGGCCCGAGAATGGTGGGCGGAGTGGCGTATGCTGGTGCCGGTGCCGGGTTTCCGAACCCGGCACCGGCTTCGTTTGTTTCGGGGTTCGGGTGGCGGCTGCGCCGCGCCACGCACTTGAAACCGCTGCCGCATTCCAGGCAAGTCGGGGGCGGGCAGGCGTGGTGAAAACGCAAGAGTGTCCGACTGTCCCGGGTCTGCACATCCCACAATGGTCACCGAGAGGAGCGACGTCAAGAAACTGCCGGGAATGGCGAACGAGGTGCAGACTCTTTGCATCGCGCTGCATGAGAACTGTACGATGACTCCCGGAAGTGGTCCTGTCATTACTATGAGACATAATAAGAAAGCGAGCGCCGAGGCGGGAGCGGGAATGGCACAGAGCAACGGAAAATCTCTCGAATCGTGGATCTGGGACGCGGCGTGCTCCATCCGGGGCGCGAAGGACGCCGCGAAGTACAAGGATTTCATCCTCCCGCTGATCTTCGCCAAGCGCCTGCACGACCTTCGCCACACGTTTGCTTCCGTGGCTGTCCAGAACGGCGCGTCGCTGTACGAGGTGCAGAAGCTGCTCGGGCACTCCAGCTCGGTGATGACCCAGCGGTACTCGCACCTGAGCCTCGACGGGCTGCGTACCGTGACGAACGGCGTCGCGGAGCGGATCAGGCAGGCGACCGGCTGAGGGGAGGCAGGCAACAAAGGGCGGCCGCTCCGAGGCGGCGGCCCTTTGTTGCCCATGCACCGTTGCGCGCCGGATTGCAGGCGCACCGTTGCCGGTCGCGGTGCCGCCGGAAGAGGGCCGCGCGGGAGGGGATGCCAGGGGCGCGGGGCGCGGCGTCCGGAGGGGCGGCGGGGGCCCGTGCGGATGGCGGGGGAGTTCCGGAGCCTCCGGCGGGGGCGACAGGGGCCACCGCTCCGAGGCGGTGGCCCCCTGTCGCCCATACACGGCGGGAAGGAGAGGCGCGTCCTCGGGGTGGCGTCCGGGTGGCGTTTCGAGGGAGTCTCCGGAAAGTCCCCCAGAGCGAACCGCCAGGAGGACTTTCCGAATCGCTGCGGAAAACGACACCCATTCTGGAATACCGCAGAGAAAGAGTCCAGCCTCAGTTGCGAAGCGCCGACACTCATCTACCTCGAAAGGAGGTACTTGAGCGAACGAACTACGGAGTAGACCAGCAAGAAGACAACCACCGCAGCAAACGCAATGATACCCTTGTCAACGGCTTCATACAATCGCAAGTTTCTCGCGACCGGTGGTGCTTCAGGGTTTGCTGCGACTATCTTCTCCAGCCACTCAGCAGATGCAGTTCGAGTCCACTCCAAGTTATCCTTCGTTCCGTAGCACCACAAGGACACGACTTTTCCGGAGACGTTCGCAAAAGTGGTTGTGAGAGCGCGTACAAGATGCCCTTCCGTGATTTCTGACTGCTCACCGTAGTCGATATACATGGAAAAAGCCAAGGCATCCTCTGTCTCATAGTGGATGGGGAACGGAGTCATTTCTGCGCTCGGTATAGAATCGTTCCCGACAGTCTTCTCAGCATCTTGGACTTGACGCTTTGCAGCACTCTTGAGTTTCGCGAAGTTCGGGCGGTCTAGGGATACAGTCCTCAACCCGGTATTCACTGTAAGAACAAACCACCTTTCGAATGGTGGGACTTCTCCTTGTCTTGCAAGATGGGCATCAGCCTCGGTCACATAGAACGCGAGTAGGTCGTTCTGGGGAAGTGTCACGTTTGCCACATATTGCCGCAGCGCAGCCATTTCTTCTGTCACCCGCTCGTATCCTTGAGGAGGGCTTACCCTAATGGTCTTCCCCCCGATATCAAAGGCATCAGCCCAATGTGGAACCGACGTGTTCAGCTCGCTTGCATGGGCTTTGCAGGGAGCGGTTATTTCAACCATACACACAAGTATTATTATTATGAGTGCCATAAAGAGGGAAGCGCGCCCCCTAAGGCCACGTGACCGGGCAAGTGTGAGCACCGCCAGGACCATAGCAGTGACTCCGAGGATATTGATGCCAATCAAGTAGCCAATGGTCCCACCGAGGTCAGGCATTGAGGGGCTACTGAACAATGCAGACAAGGAAGGGTCCTGAAAATCCGTTGGCACATCTTGGGTGATTATGCCATGGTAGCGTTCCAGCCTCATTACCAGACCGAATGCTGCAAGAACGTTGAACAACTTGGCAGCCTTCAGTAGTCTTCTGCCTCTGTCTGCGGGCAAAGGCGGGGGCGTCTTTCCCCGAATCTCAGGCATCTTCTCAGATTCCGTTCCTTGGCGCGAAACAGATTTGTACTCCTCACTTAGCTTCAGTGGTGCTTTCGAAGTATGCAGCCGCGATGCACCTAACAGACCGCCGAGTTTCTTCTTCAGAGTTGGCTTATCGAGCCATTCGTGACAGTGCTTGCACTTGACGGCCTCTTCTTGTATCGGTTCCTTGCAAAACGGACAGGATTTCATTTCTCAGTCCCCGAAAACCCTAAACAGTTCCCAATACCTCTAGCCTTTTAGTCTCTGGCACCAAAGGGCTGAATGTCAAGACAATCAAGCCATGCTGGCACGCTGGACACAAGAGCGGATCAGGCAGGCGACCGGCTGAGGGGAGGCAGGCAACAAAGGGCGGCCGCCCCGAGGCGGCGGCCCTTTGTTGCCCATGCACCGTTGCGCGCCGGATTGCAGGCGCGACGTTGCCGGTCGCGGTGCCGCCGGAAGAGGGTGGCGCGGAAGGGGATGCCAGAGAGCAGAGCGCGGCGTCCGGAGGGGCGGCGGCGGGGGCCGTGCGGATGGCGGGGGAGTTCCGGAGCCTCCGGCGGGGGCGACAGAGGCCACCGCCTTGGAGCGGTGGCCCTCTGTCGCCCGTACACGGCGGGAAGGCGAGGCGCGTCCTCGGGGTGGCGTCCGGGTGGCGTTTCGAGGGAGTCTCCGGAAAGTCCCCCAGAGCGAAGCGCCGGGAGGACTTTCCGAATCGCTGCGGAAAACGACACCCTGTCCGAGGGCTTGCTTCGCGCAACCTGCTGCCACGGCGGAGCCAAAGGCGAAGCCGGGCACCACGATATCGGGCAAGTACGAGGACCGCTCCGAACTACGCCTTGGCGAGCCAACTTTCTGTTCGGAGCGCAGCGACGAACGAAGACTGCCACGGCGGAGCCAAAGGCGAAGCCGGGCACCACGATATCGGGCAAGTACGAGGACCGCTCCGAACTACGCCTTGGCGAGCCAACTTTCTGTTCGGAGCGCAGCGACGAACGAAGACTGCCACG
>JAGMZX010000069.1:23735-28090 GCA_018005585.1 Candidatus Hydrogenedentota bacterium
GCGTAGCCAAAGGCGAAGCCGGGCACCACGATATCGGGCAAGTACGAGGACCGCTCCGAACTACGCCTTGGCGAGCCAGCTTTCTGTTCGGAGCGCAGCGACGAACGAAGACTGCCACGGCGGAGCCAAAGGCGAAGCCGGGCACCACGATATCGGGCAAGTACGAGGACCGCTCCGAACTACGCCTTGGCGAGCCAGCTTTCTGTTCGGAGCGCAGCGACGAACGAAGACTGCCACGGCGACTTGTCCCCGCGTAGCCGAAGGCGAAGCCGGAAGCCGGAAGCCGTTGCGGAGCGAGAGCGACGCTGAACAAACCGAGAAGAGATTGGGGACCAACAGCGTCGCGGAACAGATCAAGCAGGCGACCGGGTGAAGGAAGACCCGACACTGACATGGCCACTGTCCACAACCGGACGGTGGCCCTTTTCTTGTGCGCCGGACTGGGCTCAGCAAAGTTCGCCGAAGCACGCAAACGCCGCCGCGCTCCGGCGTGCGGAAAGTCCATGCGAGACATAGAGTTTCGACAAACCCCGCAAAGACTGCAAAAACGCCGCATGCGTGTCTGCATCGCACGGCCTCTTCGCCGTCCTGCTGGCGGCACCGCTGCTGCGAATTCGGGGATCCCGGTCGCGGGAGAGAGGGGGGAGGGGAAGGGGAAGGGGGGATCTCTCCCTTCCCCATCCATACTATCGCACAGCGCCAGCGCCCGAGTGCAGACGCCCGCCGCCGGGGCACCCGACCCATCCACCGGCTGCATAGCACGCAGGCTTTTTTGCTGTTTTTGCGGGGTTTGGCGGAAAACCCTTGCACCACTTGGAGTTCCAGCCTCTTGGACTACTGCGAGTTTTGATCTACGGGGGAGTGTTTGTCGGAAGCAGGTGTGCATTCTGGAGTATGACCGTGGTGGAGCCTACAGAACGGAGAATTCGTGAATGCCGTGTGCTCTGTGTTTGCAACAGCAACCGTTGTGCACATCGCACATCATCCCTGAGTCTGCCTACAAATCTCTCCATGACGACAAGCACAGGATGTGGCGCTTGTCAGCGAGCGCGGACACTCGAACTGTTCGCCTCTGTTGCCCCGCCGGGTCCTTCGGCGTGGCAGCGCCTGCAATCCCCCGCGGCGTTTCCGGCAGACCAGAGCGGTCTCCAAACCTGCAAAAAGATCGTCCTCTGTCCTGCGAACATACCATTGAGGACCCGGGATTGGCCCGGCCCCGAGCACCGGCGCAAAGACCGGAAAAGGAGACAGGAACCATGGGAACCATCAAGAAGACAACCAGGGCCACCGCGCCAGAAAGGACGGACGAGAGGGACGGGTGGCGGCGCGCGGAAGTCGCCACGATAGTCCACGAGGTCCGCCGCCATATGGGGCGGGGCCCCGTCCACAGCATCACCGTCGACCTCTGGGTCACGGGTATGAGCTGCAAGAGCAGGAAGTTCGTTCTGGACGGGGCGTCGGCGGTCGCGGAGGTGCGGGCCTTCTTCGCCTTGTTCGACTTCCCGCTGACGAAGGCGGAGGAGCTCGACGCGGCATGCGCGCGCGCTTCCGCCGGGGAGCTGTGGGTACAGGAGGGGCCCTCCGGCTTCTCCTTCCTGGGCGGCCTGCCGCGGCACTTCCATCGGCGCGACCCGGAGGACGGCGTGGACATCTGGAACCACGAGCGCCACTGGGCGGCGCGGGAGGCGGCGGCACAGCTGCCCCCCGTATACCACCGCTGACCGCACGCGAACGGACGGCCCGGCGCACGACGCGCCGGGCGCGTCCCGTCCCGGACACCCCCCCTTGCGGCAAACGCCGCAAGGGGGCGGCAAACACCGCGACGCACCGAGGACCGTTTCCGCCGGTCCCCTCTGCCCGAAACCCCGCCGAAGGCAAACGCCGCAAACGCCGCAGACTTCTCTCGGGCAAATGGAAAGGGGGGGCGGGACGGGACAACACTTCCGGAAGAGCTGCTGGGAGCTGGCGGCTCTCCCTTCAGGGGGGCGGGGCTTCTTCCTCTTTCCTCCTTCTTTCTCCTTTCTCTCTCCTATTTTCTCTTCTTCTTCTCTTTCCTCTTTCTCTCCCTTCCTCTTCCTCTTGTCTCGTGGACATGACACTGCCACGTTCCTTGCGCACCCGATGATGATACTGCACCCTCCCGTACCATCGAACGGGCCCGGGGAGTTTGCGAAGTTTGCAGTGTTTGCCGTTTCTCCTTGCCGCTATTGGACTTTCCACACCGGAGGCGGGCAGGGAACAGATCAAGCAGGCGACAGGGTGAAGGAAGACCCGACACCGACACGGCCACCATCCACAGCCGGACGGTGGCCCCTTTTCTTGCGCGCCGGACCGGGCCTGGCAAAGTCCGCCGGTGCCCGCGAACTTCGCCACACATCGGCGTGCGGAAAGTCCATGCGGGGCATCGAGTTTGGACAAACCCCGCAAAGACTGCAAAAACGCCGTATGCATGTCTGCATCGCACGGCCTCTTCCCCGTCCTGCTTGCAGCACCGCTGTTGCAAATTCGGGGATGCCGATCGGGAGAGAGAGAGGAGCCTTCCCTTCCCCATCCACACTATTGCACATCGCCCGCGGCCCGAGCGCATACACCAGCCACCGGGGAACCCAATCCGTCCACCGGCTGCATGGTGCTCAGGCTTTTTTGCTGTTTTTGCGGGGTTTGGCGCAAGCGTCTGTAGACATTGGACTTCTAGCCCGCTGGACAGTGGCAGCGTTTGCGGTTGCTTGGAGTGCAGTACACAAAGTATTGAACAGGACTTTCACCTAGAACCCAAGAGAAGACAATTCCTTTGCGCATGCTATCAGTAAAGTCTTAGCTTTGGACAAGAACGCAAATCGGATTTTCCGCGTTGGTTTTGATGTAGTCTTCACACGCGGATGTGAATACATGCTCTGATAGCGGTTTTCGTGAACTTCAGTCACAAAAGCGAACGTGGATGGGTATTTCTTGGCGAATCGTGATGTTGGCGACTGCAGCACATATGCAAATAATCCCAGGAACGTTTACGTGGGCGTATAACTCATTCGTCCAAGATTTGCAGGGAATGGCGTGTCGCAAACCGCCGGGCACAGTCATATCCCACATAAGGACCAGAAGATAAGCAAGGATTATCCCGCCAAGAGGCACACCAACAAGCCACGGAACAGCGCCCGGACATCTAGACTTTTCGGCCATCCACTGCGAATTCCTTTAATAATCACCACGCACGCAATAGCATTCACGCAAATGATTTGACACACTTTGTCTTGGTTCAGCGGGAATTGGACAATCGGCGTTTCCCGCTTAGCACTATGTTCCGCCCTTCGGGCGGGAGTTTTCTGAGACATTGGGGGTCTATCAATCCGATGGGTTGTTGAGGGGGGGGACGGGATGTCAATTGCTCGCCCCGTCCCTGTGCCCATCGTCTTGATGAGCCCCGCCGGGCTATCCTTGGCCGGTTGCTCTCCAGCAGAGCCGGCCTCCGTTTCACCCGGCAACCGTCACGTTATATCGCGACGGGAAGCGGATTCAACTGTCGTGTCCCGCTCAGGTTCACGTACGTCACGTCGATGTGCCACTCCTGGTGCGGCCGCAAGGGCTGCACGAAGCCCGTGCCCTTCAGGGACGGCTTCACGTCGCGCCGGCCCAAGAGCCCCTCGCCCTTGAGCGTGCGGTATACCGTGCTGGGCGACACCGCCACAATATCCGCGTCCATCATCATGTACGCCAGCCGCCGGTAGCCCTCGAAGGGATGCTCGATGAAGTAGTCCACGATGACGTCCCGCTCCCAGTCCAACAGCCAGAAGTCGCGCGGGATCATCCCGTTGTGCTCGTTGGCCTTGCCGTAGCGCTGCTTCCATGTGTAGAACTTCGAGCGGGAGAGCCCAAGCCATTGCACCAACTGCTGTTGGGCGAACCGCCTCGCGCGTCCACAGCGCGAACGGCAGCTTCAACTGGTCCGGATGATGGTCCACCACCAGCTTGCACACCTGCGCCGCCTGCTGCGCGTTGAGCTTGCCCGCGCCCTTGGCGCGGCCGCGCTTCTTCGCCTTCAGCGCATCCATGCCGCTCGCAAGATAGGCGCGATGCCACGCGCTGGCCATATTGCGATGCACGCCGAAGGCCTTGGCGGCCTCCACGTACGTCATGCCGCCGGCCACCGCTTGAACCACGCGCGTGCGGATGGCCTCCTGCGCTGCCGGACTGAGATTTCGCGTATCGTTTGCCACACCTCAAGCATGGCATATTTCTTCCTGAGTTCAACATTGGGACACCCGATCAAGTGAAAAGGTCGTAGAGCCGGCGCTGTTCCTCGTCCATCTGCAGCAACGTCCGGCGTTCTTTCGGGTCGTTGGGCAGGCGGAAGGTCATCT
>JAGMZX010000070.1:0-18630 GCA_018005585.1 Candidatus Hydrogenedentota bacterium
GAACCGGGGTCTGTGCCTGTGCCGGCGGCCCCGGTTGTGCCACCTGCGCCGGAACCGGAGTCTGTGCCTGTGCCGGCGCCCCCGGTTGTGCCGCCGGAACCGGAGTCTGTGCCTGTGCCGGCGCCCCCGGTTGTGCCGCCCGCGCCGGAACCGGAGTCTGTGCCTGTGCCGGCGGCCCCGGTTGTGCCGCCGGAACCGGAGTCTGTGCCTGTGCCGGCGCCCACGGTTGTGCCGCCCGCGCCGGAACCGGAGTCTGTGCCTGTGCCGGCGCCCATGGTTGTGCCGCCCGCGCCGGAACCTGAGTCTGTGCCCGTGTCTGCTGCGCCCGAACCGGTTCCCGCCGCGCCGCCGGAAGTGACCCGGCCCGCCGCGCCAGTGCTGGAGCCGGTCGTCCTTGCGCCGCATGCGCCGCTTTCCGCCGGGGCCGCCCACGGGCCCTTCGGTGAGCCTTCACACGGATTGGAGGCCGACGCGCTCGTTTTGCGCGCTGGAGCAGCCACGGTGGCGTTTGTTTCGGTGGATGCAGCGGTGGTGAGCGCAGCACTTCGCGAACGTGTGCTCGCGGGTTTGGAGGAGGCGAGTTCTTCGGTCGGACCGGAAGGCCTGGTCCTGTGCGCGACCGGCCGCTACACGCCCGCGCAGCAGGGGCTGGCCGGCGGCGTCATGGAAGCCGCTCTTTTCGGCAAGTATGACGAGGAGCGCTGCGGCGTCGCGGCCGCTTCGATCGCCGACGTTTTGCTTCGGGCGGAACGGGGACTGCAAGACGCGCGGATTGTGTTTGGCGAGACGGAGTTGCCGGAGTTGCACGCGAGCCGGCTTGGCCCGGACGCCTCGCTCGATTCGACGCTGTCCGTCGCGCGCGTGGACACGGCAGAGGGCGCACCGATCGCTTATGTCTTTAACTATGCCCTGTATCCGCCTGTAAGCCTGGGCGCGGCTCCGCAACCCGGCCGGGGCGCGCCGGGCGCGTTGGCCTTGGCGCTGCGCGCGGCACAGGCAGACGCGGCCGTCCTTTTTCAGAACGGCGCCGCGGGCGACGTCACGCCGGATTTCGGTCAAGGCGAGGAACTGCCGGGGCAGCTGCTCGCCGAGGCAGGCTTGGCCGCGTTGAACGGCGCCACGCCGGAGCGGGAAGTGTCGCTGACAGCCGTTGCGCGCACCTTGCCCACGCCGCCAACGCTGCTGGGCCCGCTCGTGTCCGCGGAAGCGTTGCTGCAGGAGGTTTACATCAACGGAGCGGTGTTCGTGGCCATACCTGCCGCGCCGTCGGCGCAGTCCGCGTTGCTGTTGCGCGTAAAGGCGATGGCGCAAGGCTTTGACCGGACATTCGTCTTGTCACAGGCGAACGGCAATCTCGGATTCCTGCCGGCCACTCGCGAGTACTTCGCCGCAACGCCAGAGACGCGGCTTGCGCATTTCGGGCCGCTGATGGGCAAGTGGCTGGGCGAGCATTGTCTCGTGAGCGACGACGACGTCGAACTCTGGCGCGACATTCCGGAACTCAGCCGGTTTGAAGCGTCCTTCCTGGCCGCGGTCGAACGCGGCGTTTTGGAACAGGCGGCGATCCGCGACCGCTGGGAGCAGGCCGCACCCGGGCTTACCGCACTCGCGAACCTCGCTCGCTCGCTCGCGCCAATCCCCGAAGAATACAAGTCGCTCCTGGCCGGCATCAGCGCCGAGGACGCGGCGATTCTCTCAAAAAAGGTCGCGGCGACGTTTGTCCGGATGGAATTCGCCGATTTCAGCGAAGAGGACCGGGTCCGGCTGATGGGCGTTGCCGAGGGCGCCGGTCTGCCCTTCGATGCCATCCTGCTTCTGCAGTTCCTGTCCGACAAGTCCAAAATGACGGAGCAAGTCCGCGCCATTGTCCAAATGATGGAAGAGCAAGGCAACGACCTCAGAGGATTTGACTTCCTCTCGTGAGCCGTACCGCTTCCTGGTTATGGGGGCTGTCCCTTGCGCCGCGAGCCATGCGGCGCGGTTGCAAAAGACCGGGTCATGGGTTAGAATGCCCGCAGATTCTAACGAACGGTAGGTATGTTCAGGAGAGGCTTATGGCCCGTGTTGTTGCCCACGCGGACGGCGCCCCGAATGCCGCCGAAGTGAAGCTCCTGGAAAGCGCGCTTCAGCATTTCGCCGACAAGGGTTATGCTGGAACGAGTATCCGGGAGATCATTGAGGGCGCGGGGGTTACGCGCCCGGTTCTCTACTACTACTTTGAGAACAAAGAGGACCTTTTCCGGCGTTTGGTGGAAATGAAATTCGCGGAATACGTGGGCCAGGTGCGGGAGGTTTTTGAACGGGTCGCCGATACGCGAGACCGTCTGCGGGCAATCATGGCGGCCGCGTTTCGTATGGCCGAGGAACAGTTACAGGTGGTCCAGCTTATTCTGCAGGTGTTTTTCTCTCCTCCGGCGCAGGGACCGCCGCTTGACCGTAACCGCTTGGGCCGGAAGCGTTTCAAACTTATCGAAGAGACCATGAGGGAAGGCTTGGACCGCAGAGAGTTGTCCGGGGGCGACGCCCAGAGCTTGGCGCTGGTATTTATAGGTATTATGGAAATGCATATTATGGCCAAGTCCGACCGGCCAGATATTCATCTCACGCCAGACTTGGCCTTTGGGTTGGTTGACCTGTTTCTCGCCGGCGCCAAGTACTCCGAGACACCGGCCACGCAGTTGACGAGTCTTTACAGTACCGCCAGGTAGGTTGGTGCATGAAGTCGCGCCCCTCGCCGTGACGACGTCTAACCAGGGGAGCCTGACCGCGTGAAAGCGTTGCTTTCGTTCGCACTGTGCGCCGCCATTATCGCCGGAGGCGCGGGCACGGTATACACAGTCTACGTGCTGAATCCTACCCCTGTCCCTGAAGAGAAACCGGACTTGGCGGCACCCGTGAATGTGCATGTGCTGACCTTGCGACCCACTCTGGTGGAAGATGTGCTCCCGCTTACGGGCCGGATCGAACCTTGGGAAGACATCACGGTCAGCGCGGAGGTGTCCGGCACCGTCGAGGCGCAAGGCGTGGAAGAGGGTGACGAGGTGCGCGCCGGGCAGGACGTGTTCCACATCGATACATCCTGGTATCAGGCGGAACACACGCGGGCTGTCGCGCAGGAGACCTTGGCGAAACAGGAAATGGCGCGGGTGGAAAGCCTGCGGCAGAACGGGATCAGTTCGCCCCAGGAACTGGACCGTGCCCAGACCGAGCGGAAAGTGGCGGAGGCGACGGTTGCGGCGGCGGCGACGCGGCTGGACAAGAGCGTGGTGCATGCTCCGATCGGCGGAATTGTGGACGAGGTCTTTGTGAAAGCCGGCGAATGGGCCGATGCGGGGAAGCCGCTTGCCCGCATCGTGCAGACCGGCAGAGTAAAGGTCATCGTTGGCGTCCCGGAGCGGGACATCCCCTATTTCAAGACGGGAAACGAGGTAACGCTGACGTGCGACGCCTTTGCGGAGGCGGTGTTCGCGGGACGCATCTATCGCATCGCCACGACGGCGGAGCGGGAGACGCGAACTTTTCTTGTCGAGGTCGCAATAGACAACGGGGATGGCCGGCTGAAGCCCGGCATGATCGCGCGCGTGCGTCTCGTGCGCGGGACCTATCCCGACGCCGTCTCTGTACCCGTATTCTCGGTCATTTCGCTGGAGAATCAGCGATTCGCAATCGTTGAAGAGAGGGGTGTCGCCCATTACCGGCCCATCGAGGTAGGCGTGCTGCAAGGGGACCACGCCCATGTGAGGCGGGGCCTTCAGGCGGGCGACCGGTTGATAGTGGTGGGGCATCGCGACCTGCGCGAGGGACAGCCCGTCACGGTTACTGAAGAGGTTGCGGAATGATCGTCAGCGACGTTGCGATAGCGCGGCGCATAACGGTCTACGTTCTACTTCTGCTCATTGTCATCATGGGCCTTTACAGTTACGTTGTGCTGCCGCGCGAGTCGAGTCCCGAGGTGGTCATTCCGCTAATCCTCGTACGTACCATTTACGAAGGGGTCGCGCCGAGCGATATCGAGTCGCTGATCACGATTCCGATCGAACGGAAACTTACCGGAATCTCCGGGGTGAAGGAAGTCGAATCGACCAGCGCGGAAGGCCTCTCCATCATTCAAATCGAATTTGAAGCGGACGAAGACATCGATTCCGCTCTTCAAAAGGTTCGTGACAAAGTCGATCAAGCCCAGAATGACCTGCCGGTGGACGCGGAAGAGCCCATCATCGAAGAGGTGAACATATCCGACCTTCCCATCATGTTTCTGTCGCTCATGGGTGACGTGGGGCTGCCGCTCCTGACGAAGTTCGCGGAGGACCTTGAAGACGAAATCGAGAGCATCAAGGGCGTCCTCGATGTGCATGTGGTGGGCGGCACGGAACGCGAGATCCAGATCATCGTTGACCCCGACCGCGCCACGGAATACGGCGTTTCCATGGCGGACCTCGTCACGCTGGCGCGCGTTGAGAACGTGAATACGCCCGCGGGCTCGATCGAGCTTGGCGACGCGAAGTTCTCCGTGCGCGTACCAGGGGAATTCGCGAGCGCCGAGGAAATCAAGAACCTCATCATCAAAGCGGGGCCGTCCGGCAACGTATATATGCGCGACATCGCGGAAGTCGTCGACGGTTTCAAGGATATGGAGACGCTTTCGCGGCTGGATGGCCGGCAAACCGTCGCGCTGACCGTATCGAAACGCGCGGGCGAGAACATCATTCGTATCGCGGAGCGTGTCCGGGAGACGGTCGGCCGCTTCGAGAAGCGCATGTTTCCCGGGATGCAGCTTGCCATTACCATGGACGACTCGATCGAAATACAGGACATGGTGACGGACCTCGAGAACAACATTCTCACCGGCCTCATTCTCGTGCTGGTTGTGATCTTTGTGTTCATGGGCTTCGCCAATGCGGTCATGGTCGCTCTGGCGGTCCCCATTTCCATGCTCATCACGTTCATCGCGCTGTATCTCAGCGACACGACCTTGAATTTCGTGGTCCTGTTCAGCCTGCTTCTCGCGTTGGGCATGCTCGTGGACAACGGGATTGTCGTGGTTGAGAACATCTACCGGCATGTCCAATCGGGCATGGCCCCCCTGGAGGCGTCGCGCAAGGGGGCTAGCGAGGTGGCGTGGCCCGTGATCACGTCGACGCTGACCACCGTGGCTGCATTTTTCCCCATGTTCTTCTGGCCCGGCATCTGGGGCAGTTTCATGTTCTACCTGCCGCAGACCGTGAGTCTGGCGTTGGGCGGCTCGCTTTTCGTAGGGCTTGTGGTCAATCCGGCGCTGGCTGCCGTGTTCATGCACTTCCGGCCCAGGAAAGCCGTTCGTGAAGCGCATAAGCACCATTTTGTGCTACGCGCCTATGCGGCGCTCCTGCGGTTGGCCCTGCGCTGGCGCGCCGTCACGACCACGCTGGCCCTTATGATGCTCATCGTCATCGGAGCCGTGTATTTTCGCGATGCACACATAGAATTCGTTCCCGACACCGAGCCGAGCCGCGCCTACATCGACATCGATTGCCCCGAGGGCACGCGCCTGGAAGTCACGGACGGCATTGTGCGGCAGATCGAGGCGATTGTCGAAGAATATAGAGACGGCGTCGAATTCGTCATGGCGAGCGCCGGCTTCCGGGGTGTGAGCCGCTTCGGCGGCGGCGGCGGCAACAGCCATATTGGACGCGTCACCCTGGATTTTCCGAAACTGACCGGCGCTAAGGTGCTGCCCAGCGTGATCGTAGAGGAAGTACGCGGCAAACTGGGGGGGATTACGGGGGCCGAGATCAGTATTGAAGTAAGTCAGGAAGGGCCGCCCTCGGAGCCGCCGGTAAACGTGGAGATCAGCGGGGATGATTTTCCAACGCTCGCGGAACTTGCAGTCAAAGTGGCCGACTCCATTCGGGAAATCCCGAACCTAGTGGACTTGCGCGACGACTACGAGAAAGGCAAGCCGGAGATTCGCGTCAACGTGGACCGGGAACAGGCCCTGCTGATGGGTCTGAACACGGACTTCATCGGCAAGACCGTCATGGCGGCCATCCAGGGGCGCAAAGCGGGCGAGTACCGCGAAGGAGACAAGGAGTACGACGTCACCGTCCGCTTTCCCAAGGCATTTCGGGAAGACCTGACCAACCTGGAGACGCTTGCCTTGGTGAACCTGATGGGCAAGGCCGTGCCCTTTGGCGCGGTGGCCACGCTCGAACAACAGGCTGGCTATGGGGCTATCAAGCGGGTCAACCGGGAGCGCACCGTCACGGTATCGGCGGATTCCGACGGCGGGCGCCCCGGGGCGGAAGTGTTGAAAGACGTGCAGCGCGAATTGGCTGATTTCCCGCTGCCGAGCGGATACACACTTTCCTACACGGGCGAAAACGAAGACCAGCAGGAAGCGCAGGCGTTTCTCATGCGCGCGTTTGTTGTGGCCGTGTTCCTCATAGCGATTATTCTCGTTACGCAGTTCAACTCGGTGATGCAGCCGCTGATTATCCTGTCGTCGGTCATCCTCTCGCTTGCGGGCGTGTTCATAGGATTATTGGCATGCGACATGGCTTTCGGCGTCATCATGACGGGAATAGGCTGCATCAGTCTGGCGGGTGTGGTTGTGAACAACGCCATCGTGTTACTCGATTTCATCAACCAGTTGCGGAAGCAGGGTCTGTCCGTGGAGGATGCGGTTGTCCAGGCGGGCATCACGCGGTTCCGTCCCGTCATGCTCACGGCGGTCACGACGGTCCTGGGACTTGTCCCCATGGCCACAGGTGTGAGCTACGACTTCTTGAATGCACGCTGGATCTTCGGCGGCGAGTCGGCCCAATGGTGGGGGCCCATGGCCGTAGCCGTGATCTTCGGGCTTAGCTTCGCCACCCTGCTTACGCTGGTGGTCGTTCCCGCCCTCTACAGCCTGTCGGTGAGCGCCGTTACGCGCTTGCGCGGCAGCGCCTGATTGGAGGAAATGCCCCGGTGCACCCTCACTGGCCGAATTCAGCCAAAACCGGAAGATGGTCGCTCAGCGCGAAAGAAAACGGGTCATCGGGATTGACGCGGAAAGCGCCCTCGAACAGGACGCGGCTCTGGCGCAGCCGTTGAGCCAGGGAGCCATGCACCCAGATGTAGTCAATGCGCAGGACTGGTTTATCGCTGCGAACCGTGCCTTCGCCGCTCGCGTCGCGCGCCGCAAACGTGTCCACGAGCCCCGTTTCCCGCCAGAGCGCATACTCGGGGCCATCGGGCGGATGGTTCAGGTCTCCCTGGACCAGCAGCATCGCGTTGGCATCTAGGCTGTCCTGCAGCCAGGTCCGGACTTGCGCGATTTCGCGCAGGCGCACGTCGCGCGACCGCGGGTGAAGGTGGGCGCTGAAAACGACCACCGGGCCGCCTGGCGTATCGAGCAGAGCCCGGCCCGCATGCCGCGTGAACGGCTCGAGCGCATCGATGTCCTTGGACGCCAGGGAATAGGTTGCGGATTCCAGGATTGGAAATCGGGAGAGGCACGCACCGGGAAAGCCGCCGTCAAAATAGGCGTAGCGCATGCCCAGTGCTTGCGTTACGGCCGCGACCGAAGCCTCGGGACCCGCCTCCGAAAAGGTCACGATGTCCGGCTCATAGCGGGCTAGTTCCAGCGCGACGCGCGCGGGCATCTGAGCCCGCGCCGCACGCAGGCGCTCGCGGTTGGCGCGGTTTTCGGGCCAGCCGTCGAAGCCGTACACATTATAGGCGACCGTGCGCAGGCCGGCGGACGCACCGGACACCCGTTCGCTCGCGAGAACGCCGCGCCCGAGCGCCCAGACACTTCCCGCCGCGGCAAGAAACGCCCTTCGAGTCGGATTTGCGCGCATGGGACCTCCCGTTCAGGCTGCCATGCCCGGAAATTGATCCTTTTCCGGCATTAAGCTCATAGTATAGAGAAGAGTGCCGCGATTGCACAGGGAAAGAGGACATGGCCTATGGGGAAACGGTCCGACTACAAGATGAAGATTCGGGAAGAGGCCCGGCAGAAGGTCCGGGGGCCGGGCGCGCTGGGCGGCGACAAAGCGTACCGGGACGCCGTAGCCAAGGGCCGCACCGTCCTGATGCAGAAGGCCTCGGAAGGCGGCGACGGCAAGGTCAAGCGTCTCAAGAGCGAGATTCTCTATCTCGTGAACAACTACGTGCCGTCCTATGATGCCCGTATCGAGGCGCTGATCGACCTGTGGCGCAAGAGCGGCGATCCCGAATACGACCCGGAGATCAAGGCGAGGCTGCGCAAAGCGCGCAAGGACCACATGCGCGGCGGTAACGCTATCTGAATCCCGGTCCGCGCGGATGCGTGGACCCTTGGCGTTCCGCTATTCTTGCGGGGGCTTGTCCGACGCAAGGAAGGTTCGCGCATGGCCAGAGAACGGTTGTCCAGACCCGCGGAGGCGGGATGTCTCATTATCTTCGCGCTGCCCTTCGCCGCCGTTGGTGTATTCATGATAGGGATGCTGCTTTCCACGTTGTGGACGTGGGCTGGCATGCAGTCCTGGGAGGAAGTGCCGGCCGTCATCCGCGGCGCTAATCTCGCGGTGAATCATTCCGGCGATGGAGACACCTATCGCGTGAAGGCGGCATATACCTACGAGTACGGGGGGCGCGCGTGGTCCGGCGACAAGGTAAGCAACGACGCGGGCTCAGACAATGTCGGTTCGTTCCACCAGAATGCCTTTCAGGAACTTCAGGCGCACCGGGACACGGGCACGCCGTTCCGGTGCTACGTGAATCCCGGCAACCCGGCGGAGGCGGTGCTCTATCGTGACCTGCGCTTCGGTATGCTGGGGATATATGCCCTATTCGGGCTCGTATTCGGCGGCGTCGGTTTCGGGCTCATCGGGGCGGTATTCGTGACACAAAAGATGCAGCGGGCCAAACAGGCATTGCAGAAGGAACACCCTGATCAACCCTGGATATGGCGCAAGGATTGGCGCGCAGGCGTCATCCGTTCGTCGAACAAGGGTCAAATGCTCGTTTCCATAGCCGTGGCCGCGTTCTGGAACGCGGTATCGTCGCCTCTTCTATTTGTCGTGCCGGGCGAACTTCGCGCCGGCAACCTGGCCGTCTTGTTCGCTCTGCTGTTTCCCCTGGTTGGCGCAGGGCTTTTCGTTTGGGCGGCGCGCAATGTGATCCGCTGGCGCAAATTTGGCGAAACCACCTTCCAGATGGCGGCCGTTCCGGGCGTCATCGGCGGCCCGTTGTACGGGCTCATCCGGATCCCCACGTACCTCCGCCCCGATGAGGGTTTTCAAATGCGCCTTCGATGCGTCAGGCGTGTCACGACGGGCTCGGGCAAGAACAAGAGCACCCAGGAGCATACGCTTTGGGAACGGGAACAACTGCTTGCCAGGGAAGAGGTGCTCGTGGACCCGGTCCAGGCGGCCGTGCCCGTGCGGTTCGCCATCCCCTGCGACGCGCCCGCATCGGACCCTGACGCCGCGACGCCCATAGTGTGGAAGCTGGAGGTGCACGCCGCCACGCCGGGGGTGGACTATTCCGCCACGTTTGAAGTGCCCGTTTTCAAGACCGAAGCGAGCAGCCCGGACTTCAACGGAAGCGCCGCGGAGGAGACGGCGGTTGCGGACGAAATCGAGCCCGAACGCGCGTTGAGCAACGCGGGAATATTGACCCGCGCCTCGGCCGGCGGTGCCGAGTTCTATTTTCCTCGTGGGCGGCAAAAGGGCGCGCTGATTGCGGCTGGTGTGCTCTTCCTCGTCTTTGGTGGAATTGCCGCAGGGCTTTGGGGCGCCGGCGCGCCGGTCTTGTTTCCCATCGTGTTCGGACTGATCGCGGCCTTGGTCCTGCCCGCGTTTCTGGACGGGATATTCGGCAGCCTTCGGGTTACGGTGACTCCCGCGGAGATATGTGTCCGCCGCGCCTTTCTCGTTTGGGAGAAGGAGCGGCGCGTTTCCAAGGCTGACATCCGCGACGTGAAACACGCGAGCCATTCGGCTGCGGGCAACCAGCGCTACTATCAGGTCGTGCTGGAGACGGCGGATGGGCGCAAGGTCACTGTGGGAAGCGGCATCCCTGGCGAGTGGAACGCGCGCGGCTACGTGGCCGCGCTCCGCCGCGCCCTGGATGCTTGAAACGTATGTTCGGCTTCAAGAAACGCCGCCGTCGCGCGCTGCGCGCCCAACCCTTTCCCGAGTCTTGGCGGGCCGCACTCCTGGCGGGCGTGCCTCATTACCGGCGTCTCCCGGAAAACGACCGCGCGGAACTGCACGGACATGTGCACGTCCTCCTGGCCGAGAAGAACTTCGAGGGTTGCGGCGGGCTGGAACTCGACGATACGATTCGCCTGGTAATTGCCGCGCACGCGGGCATTCTATTGCTGCACCGGGAGCCCGCCTATTATCCCCTGCTGTATTCCATCCTCGTGTATCCCTACGATTTTGTCGTCGAGCGCCACTTGCATCACGACGACCCGCTGCATGTTGTTGGAGAGGACGTGCTTTCCGGTGAAGCCTGGGCGCACGGCGCGGTCATCCTGTCCTGGGACGGCATGCTCAAGAGTGTCAAGCACGACCGCGACGGCTACAATGTCGCTTTGCACGAGTTCGCCCATCAGTTGGACATGGAGAACGGCCCGCCGGACGGGTTTCCCCTGATCCGCGACCGCGCGTTGCGGGCGGACTGGGCGCGCGTGATGAGCGCCGAATACGAGCAGCTGCAACGCGATTTGGACCGGGGCCGGCCGGCCGTGCTGGACGAATACGCCGCCGAAGACCCCGCGGAATTCTTCGCCGTGGTCACGGAATGCTTCTACGAGATGCCGCGGCGGCTCAAACGGCGCCATCCGGAGTTGTACGACGTACTGCAGCGGTTCTATCAGCAGGACCCGGCGGCGCTGTTATGACGGCCCCTTGCGATAGCGCAACCACACCGTAAACAGGCCCTGTTCGTGCCGCGTGCGTTCTGAGAAAGGCCGCAACACGGCCTCGCAGAGGTCAGGGAAGCTCTCGTGAACGTAGACCACGGGGATGTGCCAGGACGGCAGGGCCAGCGGATCGGGGTCGGGCGGCGCGGTGGGCACCCAGTTGTCCGTCAGCCATATCGTATTGCCCAGCCACGGTTCGCCATGAAACATCGGGTCATAGTGGGAGTCTACTCCCATCAGGCGCGGCCCGAGAAAGAGCGCCGCCTCTACGGGTTCTTCCGTGAGACCGGCGGGCGTCAAAGGCTTGCCTGCCCGCGTCAGCAGCGTCATGCGCGGCTTGAGATGGACCGCAAGCGCGTCTCCTTCATTCCATGCGCGCCGGACAAGCCGGTATCCTTCGCGCAATTCGGTATCGATGGGCGCGCCATTCAGCGAGACCTGGAAATCCTGCGCCCACGCCGGGCAGCGCACGGCCAGCGTTACGGGTTCCGCGGGCGCTTCATCCATCGTGAGGCGCAGGCCGTGTTCCTCGGTATCTAGCGTGAATCCCAGGCCGTCGCCGCGCCATTGTGCATCGAGAAACAGGTCCACGCGGAGGCCGTCGCCGGTCTTGGCGGCTATGGAATCCAGCACATCGCGAAACGCGCGCAAGCCATGCATCGAGCAGCACCACCAGGCGCGGCCGAAACCGTTTCCGGAGACCATGCCCTGGTCAGAGAGAAAGTCATGCCCGAAATCGCCGGTATTGAACTGATTGCCGTAGAAATGGTTGAACAGGCAGCGTTCCGCCCGTTCGAGGTACTCCATCTTGCTCGTGGCGCGCCACAGTTGCAGGCTCAACCGCAGGAAATCAGCGATAGCGCACCCTTCGTCGCGCTTGTTGGGGTTCGTGAAATACTCGGGCATGCCGCCGTAAATCAAATAGTCCGGCGACGCCACGATCGCGGCGTAGCACTCTTCTGCCGTCCGCAAATACTCTTCCTTGTTTGTGACTGCGTGCAGCATCATGACGCCGCGCAGCGTCGTGAGATAACCGTGCGTGTGCTGTGTCTCAAAAGGACGCTGGAACCACACGGCGATCTGTTCCGCCCCTTCGAGATATCGCGCGTCCTGGGTCGCGTTGAAGAGCATCACCAGCCCCTCGATGATCTGCGTGAAGCAGATGTACCCATTGGCGGCCTTGCCGCGCAGCCGCTCGGCCACTTCGGGTTTCGAGCACGCGTCGCGCACCTCGAGAATAAAATCCGCGTTGCGGCGGGCGGCGGCCAGCGCCGCGCCGTCCTGGCTGACTTGCCAGTACTCCACCAGCCCGGCCAGCAGACGTCCATTGCCCCAGAGCAGGGCCATGTGCTCCGGGCCGATTTCCGAAGGGCGAAACACCAGCGATTCCGTGCCGAAACGCCCATCGGCGCGCTGATATTCGACGATGCGCTTGACCAGCGCGGCTGCGTCCCAATTTGGCGGTGGCAACAATGCCATGGCGCCCAGAAAGCGGCCGGAGACATCGCCGCTGAAATCCGCGAACCGCCGCGGGTAATCCGGGCGCAACGCCACGTCGGCCAGAATGAAGTCATCCGTGAACGCGGGCATTTCCCCCAACAGGAAACGGCTATGCGTCAAATCAATGCGGGCCGCAAGTTCACCGCGCGCGGCAATCTGAGCGGCAATGGGGCGGTGTTGACACAATAACAATGCCACGAACAGTCCATATAGCAATGTTCCGCGCATCATCGTCTTGGACTCCCTACCCACCGCTTTTCTTTCGGTGCGGCATTTTGTTTTCGCACGCATTCTGCGCGTTGGAAATCTGTCATATCAAGCGGCCGTGCCGCGCACGTTGGCTTGGGAAAGGCGCGGTCGCGGCGTGCTCTTGCGCGGATTCGGGGTCCGGCGTGGTATAGTAGTGGCGGCTGCTGGAAGCATAGCAGGAGACAGGTCCTATGTGGATGCGGAATGCGGGCCGATTGGCCTGCGTGTTGGGAATATGTCTGCTGATGGGGGTGGGCTGCGAGCCGAAAGACAAGCCGCGCATGTTCTTCATGGGGTTCACGCAACGGCCATATGCGGACGGTATTGACGCGGTGGAGGACACGTTCGACCGCATAGCGGAGCACAGCGACATGGCCGCGTTTCAACTGGACGAAGGCGTGCCTTGGCCGGAGGCGTATGCGGATGTGCTGTATGCGTCCGAGTATGAGGGGTATCTCGATCTGCTGTTGGACCATTGCGCCGCGGACGAAGTGGTCTGCCTGGGCGTGTCTTCGCTGAACAGCAGCCGTACTGGCCCGGCGGCATACCGGGGCGCAACCGGCAACATGGAAGTGCCCTATCCGTGGGACACGTACGCGTTCTCCGATGAGCCGATGATTCAAGCATATACGAATTTCTGCCTGCGGCTTATCGAGCGCTTTGAACCGCGGTTCTTCAACTACGCCGTTGAGGCCAACGGGTTGCTCTTTGAAAACCCGAATCTCTGGGACGCCTACGTGGTTTTTCTGGGCGAAGTCTATACGCGGATCAAGGCCGCGTATCCGGACCTCATGGTTGGCCTCTCCGTTACGCTGCGGCACCCGGACGCGCCGGAATCGGCGACCATGCGCGCGCACATGGACAGCCTGCTGCCTTATCTCGATTTCCTGGGCGTCGTCGTGTATCCGTATATCTTCTTTGGCGGGCTGGATCCCGGCAACCCGGACGACCTGCAGAAAGGGTGGCTGTTGCAGGCAAAAAGCCTGGCCAAAGGGAAACCCGTCGCGATCACGGAAACGGCGTGGCCCGCGGAGAATCTGGAAATACCGGCATTCGGTGTAAGTGTCTCGGCCACGCCCGAACGCCAGGATGCCTACGTGCGGCGCGTCCTCGGGGCTGCGAGCGATATCGAAGCATTGTTCATCCTCTGGCTCAATATTGCAGACACCGACGCGGTGTGGGAGGTATTGCCGCCCGATTATCAGGATTACGCGGAAATCTGGCGCGACACTGGGCTATATGATGGGATGCTGGAAGCCCGGCCCGGTATTACCAGTTGGGACGCCTGGCTCGCAAAGGAGCGGACGGAGTAGTGAGCGAAGGGTGGCCGCGCGGCCGAGCCGACCTTGTCACGGGAACTATTGCGACGGCGTGTGCTTTTCCGTGAAGACATCCTCGTAGTCGAAGGGGGGAATACCGATAATCAGCGATTCGAGTTCGCCCTCGGCGTGATGCGTGTGGCCGGGCTTGACCCAGACGCAGTCGCCTGCCTTGACCGGCACGTCCTCGCCGTCAATTACGAGTTTTCCGGCCCCGTGCAGCACGTAGTAGTACTCGTCCGTCCGTTTATGAAAGTGCGGCGTGGCGTCGTCGGTCCTGAGCCGCGTGATACTGGCCGGAGCGCCGTCGTCCTTCTTTAGCAGGCGTTGGCGGAAGCCGCAGATGCTGCGTTCCATCGGCTGGTCGTCCGCGGTGACTTTTACGTAGGCGTCTTGGTTCATGGGCCTCATTCCCCGGTTGCATGCGTGTTCAATAGAAGCTATCCCAAAACCCGATTCACGCCTGTTGCAGGGGTGAGGCATGCTTCGCCCCTGCAAGATGCAGGCAGAATCGCTTCGGTTCTTTCAACGGTGTCTTCATGTCGAATGCGCGCTTTCGCTTGTCACACGGGCCTTGGGATAGCCGCCAGGCTCCGGCGCGATTGTAACAACAGTCCATTCCGGGATACGAGTCTTTTTCGCGTATGCCCGGGCGGAACAACGAATTCCATGCGATGTCCGCCGGGAATATGGTAGACTGAAGTGCGATTCCGAGCGCGTTGTTGCGGCCGCATGCGACACCCTCAACCTTGTTTGGGGGTGTTCCGTTATGGCGGCGTATGTTGTACGAAGGACGCGCGGCATTGCCGCCCGCGCGTCGCGCAAGGGCATGTGGGCGGATGCAGATTATGGTAGATAAGCGGCCGGACGGTCCGGAAAAGAGCACAACCGGCGAACCCGCGGGCTCGGTTGCGCTGCGAGGCGAGGTGCGCAAGCCAAGGTTGACCGAAGTGGTCGCGTTGAAGGCGTTGATCGACGGCGCGCAGGGCGCCGTGCTCACGCGTGAATTGCGGGAACTCTACGAGAATGTGCGGGATTTCTATGTGTTCGCGGACGAATCCGGCCTTGGCGGCTGCGTCGCGCTGCATATTGACATGATCGACCTGGCGGAGGTGCGGACGCTGGTGGTCCGCCCGGACTTGCAGCGGCGGGGCATTGGCCGGCGCCTGCTCGATGCGGTTCTGAACGAGGCGGAGGGTCTCGATATCGCGCGGGTGTACGCATTTACGCGCGAGCCCGCGTTCTTCGCGAGCAATGGCTTTCGCGTGGTCGACCGCTCGGAATTGCCGTACAAGGTATTCAAGGACTGCACGCGCTGCCGGTTGTTTCCGGGCTGTGACGAGACGGCCATGGTCAGGGATTTGCGCGCGGCGGGCGGCACGCCGGTGGAAGGAGGTTGATTCAATGTTGCAGGGTATCGTCGGGTTCTTGGGATATGGCAACATGGGTTCAGCCATCCTGGAGGGGTTAATCGAGGCGGGCGCGCTCACGGGCAAGCACGCAGCGGTATACGACCCCGACCCCGACCGGCGGCTCGCGGCGGAAGCCCTTGGCGCGACGGTGGCCGCCCATGGCCAGGCGCTGGCCGGGATGAGCGACGTGCTGATTCTGGCGGTGAAACCTCAGACTATGCACGAGGCGCTGGGGGACGTGCGCAAAGGCATCAAGGGCGGCGCGCTCATCATCTCGATTGCGGCGGGCATCTCGATAGCCTTTATTCGAGAGCGGCTCAAGGCGGACGTGCGCATCATCCGCGTCATGCCGAATACACCGGCCCTGGTCAACGCGGGCGCGGCGGGCATCGCGCTGGGACCGAACTGCACGCAGGAAGACGCGGCCGTGGCGCGGACCATTTTCGAGTCCATCGGCATCGCGGAAATCGTGGCGGAAAAGGACCTGGATGTGGTGACGGCGCTGAGCGGCAGTGGTCCCGCCTACTTCTTCTATATGGTCGAGTGCCTGGTCAATGCGGCGGTTAACGAAGGGTTGCGCGAAGAACAGGCCACCCGCCTGGCGGCGCAGACGCTGATGGGCGCGGGAAAACTGCTGATACAGAGCGGCGAAGCGGCGTCCGCGCTGCGGGAGCGGGTAACTTCAAAAGGGGGCACGACAGAGGCGGCGCTGCGTTGCCTGCGCGAGGACCGTTTTTCGGATATGCTCGGGAAAGCGGTGCGGGCGGCGGCGGCGCGTTCGCGCGAACTGGGCGCTTGACCGTGGTGAATAGCGCGCGCCGGCGCGCGTCCTGATCCGGGAGCAACTATGCGAAGAGACAAGGTGGTATCCGAGGTGCTCGGCGAAGAGGCGGCCATTACCCCGAGCGACCTCTACAACATGCAGTTCAAGACAGCCGCGTTCGGCGGCTATGACAAGGCTGAGGTGGACGCCTTCCTGGAGCGGGTGGCGGACGTATTCGAGGACCTTGCGCATCAGGTCGCGCACCTGAAACAGAAGTGCGAAGAGCAGCGCGCCGATATCGAGACCTTCCGCGACCTGGAAGTCACGCTGAAGGCCGCCTTGGACAGTATTCAGAACTACAGGCAGGACATCCTGGACTCGGCCCGCCGCGAGGCGGACGCCATAGTCGAAGAGGCGCGCGCGGTCAAGGCCAGGGCCGAGACCGAGGCGCGCAAGATACCGGAAGGAATCGAGCGAGAGGCCCGGGCGCTGCGCGACCTGCGTGACAACCTGCGCCACAATCTGAGAGCCATCCTCGAGGCGCATACCATCCTGCTCGAAAAGATTCCGCTGGCGGACGACCGCAGGCTGGCGCACCCCGCGCCGGATACCGGGGCGGCAGTGCCGCCCGCGCCGGTCAACCCGGCCACAGGAGACGGAATATGATTGGCGCCGCCTGTTTTGTTGCCGCCGCGGCCATGCTCGCCGCGGAGCCGGATTTCGACGCGTTTGTCAAGGAGTTTGCGGGCAAGCGCGAAGGCGTTCGCAGCCTGCAGGCGCGGTTCACGGAACTGAGCCTGTTGCCCGACGAGCGCCTCGAAACGCAGGGCAGCCTGCTCTATGCCAAACCGCGCCGCATCATCTACCGCACCGACGAGCCGGAGCGCGTTACCCTCGTGGACGGGCGCTATGGCTATGAATATGAGCCCGAAATCAAGCAGCTCATGATGTACGACCTGGAAGAATACCCCCAGGTGGACGCCTTTTTCCTCGGGTTTGACGAAGATATCGAAGCGTTGGCGCAGTCTTATCTGGTCGAGGCGTTTACCGTGGTCGAGGATGGCCGCCGCAGCCGCGGCATCAAGCTCAAGCCGAAACCGGAAGACAAGGACGACGCCTTCTTCTCGGAGGTCGCCATTTACCTGCGCGAAAGCGATTTCCTGCCGTTCCGCATTTATATCGATAATGAGGAGGACTCGAAAACAATCATTGAAATTGACGAGTCCAGTTATGTCATCAACGGCGCGCTGAGCGAAGAAGAAACGCAGTTGTTCGTTGCCGAGGGCACCGACATCATTCTCAATAACGAGGTTTTGCGCACCGTAGGTGCGGGCGGCGAACGTATTCCCGACCCGATTCCCGCGGACGGCGCGCGCTCCGCGCCGCCGGAGCAGCCCCGCGTCGAGGAAACGGAACTTCCGCCCCCCGCGGCGTCCGCGGAAACGCCGTGAAACGCATCATCCTCGCTTCCGCTTCGCCGCGGCGCCGCGCGCTGCTCGCCGCGCTGGGTATCGAATTCGAGCCGGCCGTGAGCGATGCCCTGGAGATCGTCGCGGGGCCTTCTCCCGCCTGCATTGTGGAGACCAACGCCGTCTCCAAGCGTGATGATGTCGCCGCGCGCGGCGGTGGCCCCGCCGTGATTATCGCGGCGGACACCCTGGTCTTTCTTGACGAGCACGTACTGCCCAAACCCGCCGATGAAGCCGAGGCGCGGGCCATGCTCGCGCGGCTTTCCGGCCGCACCCACCAGGTGTACACGGGCCTTGCCGTTGTCGACACCGCAACCGGGCAGACAGCGCAGGGCCACGAATGCACTGACGTGACCTTCCGTGACCTCACGCCGGAGGAGATAGGCTATTTTGTCGACACGGTCAAGCCCCTGGATCGCGCGGGCGCTTACACGGTGGACGGTCCCGGCAGCCTGCTCGTCGCGCGATACGATGGCTGCTATATGAACGTGCTTGGCCTGCCGATAGTCCGGCTGGACCTGCTCCTGCGGGAGATAGGCGTGCGCCTGCTCGACCATATGCATCCCCATCGCGCCGTGTTCCTGTAACGCGGCGTTGCAGCATGCAAAAAGAGCACTCCTGGACTGGCCAGGCAGGAACGCATGGCTCTTCCTGCGCCCGATTCAGAAATAAGAAGAGGCGGGCGAACCCGCCTCTTCAGAAAACCGTCTCATTCTTGCTGAACCCGGGATTCTTGCCCCGGCAAGGCTGTGGCAGGTATCAGATACCCGATACCTCGAGCCCCGTAATCTGCCACGCCCCGTTTCGCGTTTCTAGAACAAGGTCCAGCAGCGCCGAACCGAAGGCGCCTGAGAGTTCGACGGGTGAAACCGTCACCTTGCCTTCCTCGACCTTGAATTCCACGCCCTCGGTGCCGATTCCCACGTCGTCCAGATAGCCCATGTCCTTGGCCTGATTGAGGAACTCGGACAAGCCCGCCTTGTCTCCGTATTCCGTATGCGTGAAGTCATCCGCGAAGAGCGCCAGCACACCCTCGATATTG
>JAGMZX010000070.1:18730-28080 GCA_018005585.1 Candidatus Hydrogenedentota bacterium
GATTCCCACGTCGTCCAGATAGCCCATGTCCTTGGCCTGATTGAGGAACTCGGACAAGCCCGCCTTGTCTCCGTATTCCGTATGCGTGAAGTCATCCGCGAAGAGCGCCAGCACACCCTCGATATTGCCCGCCTCGAGGTCCGTCTTCATCTTGAGACACAGCGCGCGCGCCTGGTCCGCGACGGCCTGCTGGTCCGCCGGGGTGGCGGACAGTTCCGCGGGCGCAGCGGCAGCGGCCTCTTGGGCCGGCGCGCCGACGGTGGCCGCTTCCTCCACCACGGGCGGCGCGATGGCAGCGGCTGTTTCCGCGGGCTGCGCGGGGGCTTCATCAGGCGCCTGCGCGGGCGCTTCGAGCGTCGTCTGCGCCGGGACAGCGGCGGTTTCCGCCGGTTTCTCCTTGATGTCCGGGTTGAAGAAGAGAATAAACGCAATCGCGCACGCGACCGTGAGGACGCACGGAATAAGGAAAATGGGCCGCCACCGGAATTTGCCCTCGGGCGTCTTGAAGACGTCAAGGATCACGCCGGTGAACTGAGTGCCAATGAAGTTGCCCAGGCCGAGCGTTACGATGAAAATCAGCCCTTGTGCTGAAGCCCTGATGTCTTCCGGGGCCACCATATCCACGTACACCTGGCCGGCAAAGAAGAAGAAGGTGTAGCCGATCCCATGGAAACTCAAGGAGGTAATCACGAGCCACAACGGCTTCATGATGGCGAAAATGACATAGCGCAGCGGCCACGCAACCACGCCCAGCACCAGCACCCAGCCGATGCCGAGATGCGTCATGCACCACGGCAGCAAGACGGCCATGCCCAGAATCTCCCCAACCTGCGCGACGGTCATCGTGGCTGGGACGTTCTTATTCTTGACGCCGAGATCTTCCAGGAACTGCGCCGTAGGCACATAATAGAACTGCAACTCGGTAGTAACGATGAACGAGATGACCAGGAACACCAGGAACATCGGGTCCTTGAGCATATTCAGGGCTTCCAAGAACGCAAACGGGTTGCCCGGCGCATTGGACGGCGGCGTGTCCGGCAGCAAGAATGAGAAGACGCCCATGACCAGGGACATAATACCCGCGAGCACGAGGCAGTCGGAAGCGTTCTTGAGCACCTTGCCGGATTGGCGCCAGAACGTCAAACCAAGCCCTGCGGCGATCCACCCGATGGTCCCCCACACGCGCACCCAGCTTTCCGGCGTGCCGACTGCGTCCTTGTGAATAAACATCACGGAGTTTGTCAGCGGCAATGTCGCCGCGTACAGCAGCGAATACAATGCCATGAAAAGGAACATGCCCCAGAAACCGCGCTGGAACGCAGCGATCAGGAGGAGCACGCCGCCAGCTACCTGCACCACGGCGAGAAGGTACTGCGCGGATATCCAGCGGTCGGCGATCTGGCCGCCGATCATGGGCGACACGATGCAGGCCAGCCACAACGTCGCATAGACCCAGCCTGTCTGTTTTCCGCTGAGTTTCATCTGCCCGAGCAGGTATGCCGCGAGGACGGGCGCCCACGCGCCCCAGATGGCGTACTCAAGGAACATCATGACGCTCAATTGACCGTACAACACCCCGTTCATGCGATTCTCCTTTCGCTGATTCCCAAACCGTATTCTCTCCACGCGGCCCCGGCCCCGTTCCGCGTACGGACTCTCATAATAGGAGCTTGCCGCGCACATTGCAATAGCGGGGTTGTCCCCCGCGGTAGCAACATTTCCGCCGTTTTCCCGAATGGGATGCCCTCTTGCGGCGTAACGAATGCCCGAGTTCCGGGTACTCTCGAGAGCCGTGGCTCTTGAACGCATGGGGGCGCCGGGGTGCTACAATCAGGCTGTGACCGCAACACGGCCGTTCGGCGCAGCCGCGGTGAAAGGAGGTGCCCGTGCAGGAATCGTGCAAGTCCCGGCTCATGGTCATTTGGCATACCGCTATTGTCGGAATAGCGGCGGCGATGCTCGGGGCGTGTTGTCCTGAAACGCCGCGGAACACGCTGGGAGACTCCTTCGAGTACGGCGGGTTGACCCGGCGCTACGAGATATACGTGCCGGCGTCTTATGACGCGGGAGCGGCTGCGCCCGTCCTTGCCATATTGCATGGTAGAGACGAGAGCATCGACGACCTCCGCACGGTTACGCGCTTCAACACACTCGCCGACGAGCACGGTTTTATCGCCGTTTATCCCGAGGCCCACCAGGGTAACTGGAATGATGGGCGGGCCGTGCCGGGGATAGCCGCCTATGACCGGAACGTGGACGATGTCGGCTTCGTCCGGGCAGTGCTCGAGCGCGTTGCGCTTGCCTATCATGTTGATCTCGCGCGCATATACCTTGCGGGCTTCTCGAACGGGGCTATGATGTGCCAGCGCATTGCCTTCGAGCAGCCCCATCTTTACGCGGCAATGGCCGCCGTCTCGGGTTCAATCCCGGCAAACGTGCGGGACGCATTGACGCCCGCCGTGCCCATTTCCGTATGCCTGATTCACGGGACCGGCGATTCCCTGGTGCCTTGGGATGGCGGCTTGCTCTCGCCCAATGACCCGCAGGGTGTGGTTCTGTCAGTTCCCGAATCTGTTGGGTATTGGTCCGCCGTCAATGAATGTCCGGCCGAACCCGCGCGTGAGACGTTGTCCAACCGCGAGACGTTTGACTGCACTACCGTGCGCAAGTACTCCTACGGCCCCGGTCTGCTGGGGACCTACGTCGCACTGTACGCCGTGGAGCGCGGCGGCCACGCATGGCCCGGTGCGTGCTGGACTCACGGACTCTTTACTCCGGGCCGTCTTTCCAGAGACCTTGACGCAACGGCCGCTATCTGGCAGTTCTGTTCGGCGTTTACGCGCCCAACCGGGTAGAAACGGTCTCCGCCTCCGGGAATCTGCGCGAGCGGTCTTGGGCCACGTGGCGCCTTCAACCCCGCTTTTCTTGACCTGCGGAATGTCTTGGACGTTGGAGGCTATTTTTTATTGACAATCTCGACCGGTATAGTGTATATATTTGGTGAGCAGCAACGTTGCTGTGCGGAATTTGGCGGCAGGGACACAAGCCTGTCCTGCCGGAAAAGCCGCCGCACAGGGAAACGGTGGCCGTGTTTCCTCGGTGGCTAATGAGGCTTAGGCGCGTGCAATTGGCGAGTCCAGACTGTGGCAACATTCTTCCACATCGACTTCGTATCAACGCCAGGCTCAACCAATGGGCCCGTTTTGCCTGTCTTGCTGTACCTCGGGTCGCGAGCGGGAATATAGGGTCTGGCCCGGCCATTGAGGCGGTCCGGTCTAATCTGACATTTGTCTTTACTATAAACTACAGTATCTCGGTCGCTTATACCGGATAATACGTGATTTTTCCGGAGTAATCCGGTGGAGATAGTTATTTTTACCGATGCGCAATTCTGCGGAACAGCATAGACTGAGTAAGGCAGGATTTCGTGGCGTTTCAGTACCTGTTGAGCAGTACTCCCAATTGTTGGGAATCGTCCGTTCGGCACGAAGCGTCGTGCGAATGCCGGGAATGAACCACTGATGGGCTTGGCGGAGACCGGTTCACCGTTTGACCTGAAAATCGTCCCTGCACCCGCCGCGCCGCGCGCGTTTATCAGGTTCATGCTGCAATCCGGTGCAGCGCATATGACCGGCCGGCGGCTCGGCATTCGCGCCTGTTCGTCCACAACGCCTCACCGTTCGCACAGGAATCCCGCCGCATGAAGATTCACGAGTATCAGGCCCGGCAGATTTTGGCGGAACGCGGCATTCCGGTCCCGGAGGGGGATGTTGCGGCGACTCCAGACGATGCGGAACGGATTGCGCGGCGCATCGGCAGGCCGGTCATGGTCAAGGCCCAAGTCCACGCCGGCGGCCGTGGCAAGGCGGGCGGCGTGAAGTACGCCGGTACTCCGGGAGACGCGAAGGCATGCGCGCAGCGAATACTTGGCATGCGGATCAAGGGCCTGGACGTGGGGAAGGTGCTGGTGACGGCGGCGGAGGAAATCGTCAGCGAATCCTATGTTGGTATTGTGCTGGACCGTTCCACGAAGCGGCCGGTAGTCATGGTGTCGCCTGCGGGAGGAGTTGAGATCGAGGAAACAGCCCGCGCGAACCCGGAGAAGGTATACAGACTTCCGGTCGATCCCGTTACTGGCTTGCGCGCGTACCAGGCGCGCAGCCTGGCCGCGAAGCTTTTTCAGGAACCCGCGCAGGCCCGGCAAGCGGCACATATCATCGCAGAGTTGCACAAACTCTTTTGGGACATCGATGCGTCTCTTGTCGAGGTCAACCCGTTGACCTTGAATCCGCGCGGGGAAGTAATCGCCTTGGACGCCAAGATCAATGTCGACGAGAACGGTCTGCACCGGCAGCCGCACATTGCAGCCATGCGCGACCTGAGCGCCGAAGCCCCTGGCGAAGCCGAAGCCCGCGATGCGGACCTCTCGTTTGTCAAGCTGGACGGGACGATCGGGTGCATCGTCAACGGGGCGGGGCTGGCCATGGCCACCATGGACCTCGTGAAGCGCTATGGCGCCGAGCCTGCAAACTTCCTGGATATCGGCGGATCGTCCAATCCAGAGAAAGTGGTCGCGGCGATGAAGATTATCCTGTCCGACCCGAATGTCCAGGCAATCCTGATCAACATCTTCGGCGGAATCACCCGCTGCGATGATGTGGCCAGGGGCATCGTGACGGCGTTCGAAGCACTGCGCCCGAATGTGCCGGTCGTGGTCCGTCTTACGGGCACGAACGAGAGAGAGGCGGGGGCTATTCTCCGCGAGATGAACCTCCCTTGCGCGGATTCGCTCGATGCGGTTGTTCAGAAAGCCATCGCGCTGGCGCAGGCGCCGGCGGCGGTATAGGAGCAGCGCGGCATGGCCATCTTCATCGGCAAGCACACGAAAGTCATTGTACAGGGTATTACCGGGCGCGACGGCTCTTTCCACGCGCAGCAGATGAAAGCGTACGGCACGCAGGTGGCCGGCGGCGTCACTCCGGGCAAGGGCGGCGCCGATGTCTCCGGGATGCCCGTTTTCGACAGCGTCGAGGAAGCGGTCAGTGCGTCCGGGGTGGATACTTCGGTCATCTACGTTCCCCCGGCGTTCGCCGTGGATGCGATCTATGAGGCCGTGGACGCGGGGATTCGCCTCGTCGTGTGCATCACGGAGGGAATTCCCGCCAGCGATATGATGAAGGTCTGCCCCTACGTTCAAGCGCGCGGCGCACGGCTTGTTGGTCCCAACTGCCCGGGCCTCATCACGCCCGGCGAATGCAAGGTCGGCATCCTGCCCGGGTCCATCGTGAAGAAGGGAGATATCGGCGTCGTGTCGCGTTCCGGCACGCTTACGTATGAAGCCATCTGGGCGCTGACACGCGCGGGCATGGGCCAGACCACGTGCATTGGCATCGGCGGAGACCCCGTGACCGGCACCAGCTTCGTCGATTGTCTCGACGCGTTTGAGCGTGACCCGGCCACCGCGGCGGTGGTCTTGATCGGCGAAATTGGCGGCGCGGACGAAGAGACGGCGGCGGCATTCATCCGGTCGTCGATGTCGAAGCCCGTCGCGGCTTTTGTCGCGGGGCGCACCGCGCCGCCGGGCAAGCGCATGGGCCACGCAGGCGCGATCATCCTGGGCGGCGCGGGCACGGCGGAGGCGAAGATCGCCGCGCTCCAGGACGCGGGCGTGGCCGTGGCTGAGTCGCCGGCCGAGTTGCCCGGGCTCTTGCATCAAGCGATGCGCGCTCATCGGAAAACGGCCGTATGAGCCGCCTGAGCAAACCGGAGGAAACCATGGAAAGTGAATCAAGGAAGGCATTCTATGAGCGACATGCAGGTTGTTGCTGAGACCTCGATCGACACGGCCAGAAAGAGCAAATACGATTACTCGCAAGGGCCCTCGCCCGTAAGTATCAACCTGAGCTGGTGCAAGACCTGTAATATCTGCATCGCGCTCTGTCCGAAGAAGGTTTTCGAAGCCGACCGCATGGGAAAACCGGTGCTCGCGCGGCCCCATGATTGCACGCAGTGCGCCATCTGCTGGATGCACTGTCCCGATTTTGCCATCACCTCGAATTACCGGTAACACACGGCGGACGCATCCGGAAAGAAGGACCGAATGACTGCTGCTAAGCGCAAACTGATGCTCGGCAACGAGGCTTGTGTACACGGCGCCCTCTATGCGGGATTGGATTTCTATGCCGGCTACCCGATCACGCCCTCTACGGAAGTGACGGAGGGATGCGCCCGTCAGTTACCCAAGAAGGGCGGGCGGTTCCTCCAGATGGAAGACGAGATCGGCGCGATTAGCGCGGTGGTCGGCGCGTCCGTTGCGGGCGCGAAAGCGATGACCGCAACGTCCGGCCCCGGGTATTCGCTCATGGTCGAGAACATCGGCTATGCCTACATGGTCGAGGCGCCGTGCGTTGTTGTCAACGTGCAGCGCGGCGGCCCGTCCACGGGCTTGCCCACCAAGGTCAGCCAATCGGACACCATGCAGGCGCGCTGGGGTCCGCACGGGGACTACACCGCCATCGCCGTGGCGCCTTCGTCCGTCTCGGAGACGGTCACGGAGACCATTCGCGCTTTCAACCTCGCGGAACGGTTCCGCACTCCCGTAACCATCCTGCTCGACGAAGTCATCGGTCACATGCAGGAGATGGTCACGTTGCCGGAGCCGGGCGAATACGAGGTCCTCGACCGCGTGAAGCCCGCTTGCGCTCCGGAGGACTACGCGCCTTACGAGACCACCCCGAATTTCGTGAATCCCATGCCCGCATACGGTGAGGGATACCGCTGGTACGCAACCGGCCTCACCCACGATGAGATGGGTTTTCCTACCAACCGGCCGGATGAAACCGTTACTCAATTGGAGAAGCTGCGGCGCAAAATTGAGGACTTTTGCGACGAGATCTACAGGATGCGCGTCGTGCACATGGAAGACGCCGACATTGCGATCGTGTCCTATGGGTCCGTTTCGCGCACGGCGCTGCTGGCGACGCTGCTCGCCCGCAAGGCGGGCGTGCGCGTCGGTTGCGTCCAGCTTCAGACCGTGTGGCCGTTCCCGCTCGAGCCGGTGCGCTCGCTGCTCCGGAATACGATGACCGTGATTGTGGCGGAACTGAACATGGGCCAGATCGTCCGCGAAGTGGAGCGCGTCGTCCCTGCGACAGCCAAGGTGCGCTCGCTACTCCGATATGACGGTGAAATCCTGACTCCCATCCAGTTCATGGAGAAGATTGAAGAGGTGCTCGCATGACGACCCTTGCCCACGAGACCGCGCCCAAGCATCATTCCGACGTCTGCCTGAGTTACTTGCGCCCGCACAAGAAGTTCCCGAACCTCTGGTGCCCAGGTTGCGGCAACGGCATCGTCATGAGTTCCCTTGTGCGCGCCATTGACACGCTCGACATCCCAAGGGACGAAATCGCGCTTGTCTCCGGCATCGGCTGCAGCAGCCGCATGCCGGTCTATCTCGATTTTCAGGCGCTGCACACTACGCATGGCCGCGCCTTGGCGTTCGCCACCGGCGTCAAGTTCGCGCGTCCGAACCTGAAGGTAATTGTTATCACAGGTGACGGCGACGCGTTGTCCATAGGCGGCAATCACTTGATCCACGCGTGCCGCCGCAATATCGACATTACCACAATCCTCATCAACAACTACACGTACGGTATGACGGGCGGGCAGGTATCGCCGACTACGCCGTCGGGCGCATACGCCACCACGACGCCGTATGGCAATACCGAGAAGCACTTCGAGGCGTGTGACCTTGCCAAAGGCGCCGGTGCGACTTTCGTCGCGCGGACCACGGTCTATCACGCGCCGCAGATGGACAAGGTGCTGATGGAAGCCATCCAGCATCACGGCTTCTCCTTTGTCGAGGTGATTTCCAATTGTCACACGTACTTCGGGCGGCTCAACCGTCTTGGCCAGCCCACCGCGCTGCTTAAGATGTACCAGGAGAAAGCCGTGCCGGTGGCACGGGCGGCGAAGCTGTCAGCGGAAGAACTCAAGGACAAAATAGTCACTGGCGTGTTGCATCGCGACCTCGAGAAGACAGAACTGTGTGATGAATATCAGCAATTGGTCGATTCGCTCGCGGAAAGGAAACAAAAATGAAGAAGGGTTCCTTGCTCGACTTCCTGACGCTGCCTGACCGGTACGAAATGCGCTTGTCGGGTTCCGGCGGACAAGGCATGATGCTCGCGGCTACGATTCTCGCCGAGGCCATCGGCGCGGACCCCGCCAGAAACGTCACGCAGACGAAGTCCTACGGTCCCGAGGCCCGCGGCGGCGCTTCCAAGGCCGACCTGGTTGTCTCCCCGGGCAAAATCTATTATCCGAAGGCCCTCAAGCTGGACCTGCTCCTGGCCATGACCCAGGAGTCTCTGGACAAGTATTATCCCGACCTGAAAGAAGGCGGAACCCTGATTGTGGACGAGACGCTCGTCTCCACCGTTCCGGCTGAAAGCTACTTCAGTGTGCCCCTGACTCAGTTGGCCCGCGAGGAAGTACAGAACATCGTGGTGGCGAACATGATCGCGCTCGGGGCGATTGCAGCCATCACGGAGGTCGTGCCCGCGCACACGCTGCTCGAAGCGGTGCTCGCCCGGGCGCCGCGCGGCACGGAAGAAGCGAACCGGCATGCCGTTGAAGTGGGTCTCCGCGAGGGTTTGGCCCACAAGGAACGGGGACCCGTCTCGGCGGTCGCGGCGCTCAAGACCAAAGCGAAGCCAAAGAGCGCCGCTAAAGCGGCTTCGGCGATATTGTTCCCTCAACTACAGTGCGAACAGGGGCTTACCTGACCGCAAAGGCGCCAGGCAGCGCGTCTCCGGGTCAGATGCTAAACGTCAGGCCACACCCCTGCGACAGCGACGCCTCCTGCTCCAGCAGGTCGGCAAAGGAAGTGCTGTCATAGACGCCAAGCATAGCTTGATGTGCCCGCTCCCACATTGGCAAGAACGGACAGCTTTGCTGCATCGGACAGTGTTCCTGCAGCTTGCCCCCCAGGCAGCTCACGGGTACCAGGGATATTTCCATGGCGCGAAGCACTTGCCCCACTGACACCATCTCGGGCTCCCGCGCCAGCCAATAGCCGCCTTCCCGCCCCCGTGCGGAATCCAGAATCCCCGCCCCTTTCAGTTGAAGCAGGATGTTTTCGAGGAACCGCACCGGCACAGCCTGAGCCTCAGCAATCGCCGCGATAGTGACGGGCCCCGTGCCGCTTCGCTTGCTGAGTTCAAAAACCGCCCGTAGCGCATAGACCGTCTTTTGTGAGAAGGGCATATCATGAATCTCCATAAAATCTACCAAAACAATGATATTCCCTGAAGGCAAGGCATGTCAAGTCAAGCGTATGTGACCCA
>JAGMZX010000071.1 GCA_018005585.1 Candidatus Hydrogenedentota bacterium
CCCGGCGGGCCATGCTCACCTTCGCCAGGCCCCTGGCATCGGCAACCAAGGTTACGCTTGAAGAAGAGTCGCCCGTGACAGTGCCCGGCGACGGTACGCGACTCTCTCAGGAAATCGCCCCGAAGGCCATAGTGTCCCTGTGCGTTAGACTCCTCTGAGCGCGCGCACCCGGCGCCGCTATTCCTTAAAATCAGAAGCTGAACGACATCTTTCCTTGACAAATTGACTCCCTTGTGGTTGAATAAGAATGCGGATGAGATTCAGCGTGAATGGGCCACGCATAACCATGGGAGTGAGGTGTCATGAGAAAAATGTTCTTTCTGGCGGGTGTGGTGTGTCTTGTGCTGACGGGCTGCTTGCACGGACGCGGCGTGCATACCGTTCCGATAGAGCGCGACTATGCGCAGTTGGAGAAGGTTTGCATTGATGAAGCGGCGTGCCAGGTAGCCAAGATGCATCGCATGGGCCTGCACCAGTTGTCGCCGTATGAGGCAGAATCCGCCCAGAATTTCCTCGAATGGGCGTATATTGAAAGGGCGGAGTCCGACCGCAAGGCGACGTGGGATTTCGCCGGGCTGGCCATGCGCTATTCAAAACTGGCGATGGATTCTGGACAAGGGCTCGAAGACAAGGGCGTGGTTCCGATCCCGGACAGCCTCGAAGCCACCAGGGCGGAATTCGAGAGGCTAAGGGCCCGTTATCTGGAATTGGACCCCTGCAAGGCCAAGTTAGTGGCGCCGGTCGTCTATGCTCATATCGAGGCGAATCTGGCCAAGGCTGAGGAGGAAATCCGGGAACGGTGCCATCACACGGAGGGCTTCCGCTCTCTGCGCCTGGTCGAACCCGACATTGACGCTATCTGGGCCAGCGACGTCGACGGCGACGGCATTGTGGACATGAAGGATGGCGAGCCCTGGATCGCGGAAGACAAGGATGCGTGGCAGGACGAGGATGGGATACCGGAACCCAAGCCGTATCCAGTGCTCGAAGACGTCCTGTTCTGCGACGACTGCGATAAGTTGTCGAAAGAAGCGCAGGCCTATCTGCGCGGCATTGCCGACATGCTGTATGACGGCTACTCGGAAGTGACCGTGGTGCTGAGCGGACACACCTCCAGCACGGCCAGCAACGATTACAACATGGCCTTGTCGCAGCGGCGCGTCGAAGCGGTGAAGGCATTCCTGTTGGCGAACGGCGTGAAGCAGGACATTACGGCCATCGTCACCAGCCAGCACGGCGAAGAACAGTTGAAAGTGTCGCCCGACAAGACGTCGGCCGATCAGGCTCTGAACCGCCGCGTTGAAATCATGCTCGACTCCCCTGACCCTGTCAGCCCATACTGTCAATAAATAAACGGCACAGTGCTGAACGATAAGACGGCAGGGACTGCCCTGGATGGGTGGTCCCTGCCTTTTATTCCCGGGGATTTCGAAACGCCGGTTACTTGGCCTTCCCGCCGCTTTTCCTCTTGCGCGCCTCGCGTTCAAAGGTGCGGCCCAGATTTTGAAGATACTGGTCGATCAGCCGCGTGAACTCGGCGCGCACGACCGGCGCCACCACGATTCTCACCAGCGACGGCAAGGGAAGACTCATCGTTCCTTTCGTTTCCAGCTTGACGCGCGTCCGCGCGTCATCAAGCGTCTTGATGGTCCACTTGCCGCTGACTTCCGCGTTGCCCTCGCCCTTGACCGGCGTCCACTTCACGGAGCCCTTATCCCGGTCGCTCACGTATTTGCAGGCATAGACCGTTTGGATGTGGTAGCGGTCCAGTCCGATCTTCTCCATCTCCCATCGGTATCTTTCTCCGCCGAGTTCGACCAGGCTCTCGACCTTCGGGAAGTGGCTGACGGAACGCGGGACGTCCGACAGCACGTCGAATACGCGGTCAAACGGGCACGCCGTTTCAAATGCCCGCTCTATTTCAAAGTCGACCTGAAACGCCATACCTCCGCTCCTTATGAGGACGCCGTGCGCACCACGGCGCGCACGCGGTCAAACCAGTCAAACTCGACCCGCTCGATCCCGTCGATGATATGAGGAAATACGCCCGCGTCCATGCCCTCGTACAATTCCAAACCGCCCCGCAACACCGCAATGCCCAGGGCCAGCCCTTCGCGCTCGCTTTCCGTGTACAGGTCCGCGCGCCGGCCCATAATCTCATACACGTGGTCCATGATCTCGGCCGACGTGCGCAACAGCGACACATTCGCGAGAGCGCGGAACAGATTCAGGATATCGCGGATCAGGCGGTCTACGTGTTTCTCCGGGATGTTCGTGATAAGAGCGAGCATCTTGCGCCGGTCGCGCGTGCCGGCTTCCGTCAGGCGCACTTTCTCCGCCTCGGCCAGCATATAACGCTCGAGCTTGCGCGTCTCGACGTACGCGTCGAATGTGCTGCGCCCGGCCGAAACCGCCGCAGGCAGCTTGCGCCCGAGCCGCCAGAGCGAAGTCAGCGCCGTCGTCACGAGCGGCTGCAGCCGCCGCGGAGAACGCAGCAGCCGGCCTAAATGGTCAAACGCGTCGTCCAACTGCGCGCGCCGTTCCGGCGGCGGATAGACGTGGTCCAGGAAATACTCGCGCAAGCAATCGATGGACTGGTCCGAGATCACGTCAAACTGGGCAAACTTGCGCACATGCGCCACCTGGTAGCGGTCCCGCAGTTCGTCCCGGTAGAAACTGATTATGGCGTCTTTCGGATCGAACGCTTTTCGCGGCATCGCGTCACCTGCTCCTTCTCAAATCCCCCGCATCCCCCCGGCTCCAATCCGCGCCAAAACTGTAACACGGCCACCCCCGTCCGGCAAAGAAAACGCGGTACGCATCCGGGGCCGGTTATCACCTGCCGGCCATGACCTGGATGCGGAGGCGGCGCAGGTCGCGCATCCAGTTCTCAATCGTGGGGCAGCGGTTGAAACGCCTGCCGCGCAGCCAGTCGCCCTGGATGTAGTAGCGGAGGGCCTCGCCGCGTTCGATTCGCAGCACGACCTGGTGCTCGTCTTCATCGTCCGCGCAACGCAGGTACCGTTCCGCCGGGAACAGGAGACCCATGCCGACCTCGCCGATGACGGCCTGCTGCACGCCCCAGTTGGCCATGATGCCCGCTCCGGAATCGAAGGCGAAGGCTTGTTGCGGCAGGCGAGTCAGACCAAGGCCGAGTTCGACGGCGTCGCCGGGCGCGCCGCCGGAAACGAGGATGTCAACGGCGGAGTCGCGGCGGCCCGCGAACGCCGAGCACGTAAATTGCACGGTGTATGGCGCGGCTTCAGGGCCCACATTCTCGGCAAGCAGTTCAATCGTGACGTGGTCGTTCGCAGCCTCGATCAAACGCTTCGACCACCGGATGGCGCCTTCGCCGTTGGGGCTGTAGACCGGAAAGGCGATGCCGTTGACGTACAGGGTGGCACCGCCGATGCCCGGCGACGCGCCCACATGCAGCGCGTCCATGCCCCACGGCTGTTCCTCGTGATAGCTCGCGCCCGGCGCGAAGTTGTTCAGGACCAGACCGCTCCCGTGCTTGCCGAAGAAATCGAACTGGCCCCAATAGGCGCGGTATGCGCACAGTTCCGATTCCCAGCCGATGTTCGGCGGCACCCAGTCCTGCGCCCACGCGGCACGCGGTTCATCCAACAGGGTGTTCCAATCGGCATGAGCATCGGCGAGGGCCTGCAAGGGGTTCTGCGCCAGGCCGAATTCCTTTTCGAGCAACGCCTGCATGCCTGCGAGGTCGCCGTGGCCGCGCAGCGCGCCGAAGGCCTTCCAGAAATCAGGCGCATCGTGAACGCGTTTGAGCGCGACGATGCGCCGGTCCTTCAGCAGGTCCAGGTAATAGCGCAGGGCCTCGTTGCTTTGAGAAAGGCGGCGGCGCAGGTCACGGTCCAGGTTTGGCACATCGAAAGCCGTTGCAAGGAGCCGCTGCACGGGGTCGTCATCGGTCCCACCCGCGACGGCAATGGCCTGCGCGAGGCGCTGGTCCAGCGCGAAGAGCGCGTCCGGCGCGGCAGCGACCAGCGGCTGCATAATGGCGGTGACTTCGCCGAAAGTGTAGCGCACGTCGAAGCGGGGCGCGCCGCCTGCGGTCCAGGTGTCGTCCGGGTTGCCGTCCGCGTCCGCGTCGAGGACCCACGTGTCGATATAGCCGTCGTTGTCCGCGTCCTGATAATCGTAGCGCATGTCGGCCTGCTGGTCGTAGTCAAGGTCCGGTGCAAGCCACATCCGGTTCGCGCCGAACAGGTGCAGCCGCTGGTCCGTAGGCGCGTAATAGAGGCGCATCGGCCCGCGGGGCGTTTCCGCCAGCTCGTAGCGGCGGTTGTACAGACCGCCGCTCGGCCCGCCGATCTGCTTGAACGCGTCGTTGCCCTTCGCGATTACGCCTTCCCAGCGTTCCTGGGTATCGGTGAAGCGGCCGTTGTCGAGGTTGTCGCCATCCATGTTGAGGTCATTCTCGACCCAGGTCAGCATGAGCACGGCCCAAGGCGTCTCGCGCGCGAACTGCGGCGCGACGTGATACCTGAGGAACGGCCCCGTCGGGATGTCGCGCAACGTGATGCGCTCCATCAGCCTCGGGTCGATGGTCTGGCCGGGCGCGGCGTGCGCGCTGATAGATACGTCGAAGTCGCGCGGGCTTTCGAACGTGGCGTCGTTGTCCGCATCGAAGCTGTACCGCAACTTGCCCAGACCCTCGTTGCGGCCCTCGATGCGCACCACCTCTTCGGTGACGGCGTCGCCATCGTGGTCGTAAAAGAGGAACGGGTTTTCCCACAGGCATATCCATTCCGGGTCTTTCATGCTGATGGCGAAGGCGCAGAACAACTCGTCGCCGCCGAAATGGGTTCGGTATTGGCACAACGGCTGCCGGTACGTGTAGCCCACGTCGTACCAGAGAAGGTTGTCGTCGCCGATGTCCCGGCCCCACCACGCCATCAACCCGTCCTCGGTAGCGCCTGCCGGTTTGCCCGGGAAGTAGAAGGCCATCTCGTCCACGTCGTTGTCGCCGTCGATATCCGTGTAGTCCAGGACCGCGTCCACCACGCCATCGCCTTTCCAGTCAGCAACATAGAGGTCGCTGTCCAGGTCCGGCTCCTGGCCCGGAAGCAGGTCGCCGTCCTCGTCGATGGCGCGCACGAGGACAGGCCGCCACTCCTCGGGGTGGCGCGAGCCATTGTCGACAAACCAGACTTCTTCGGGTTGACCGTCGCCGTCCGGGTCGACGTAATGCCTCTGGCCCGGCTCGCTGCTGATGACGCTCCGGACCATCACGGCGTCCAGGCGGACGGCATCGCCGAAGACGCGTTCGAACACTTGAAGCGCGGCAGCGTTTGGCTCATTCGCGCACGCGCCGAAAGCGGCCAGCGCCATGATGCAAGACAGAAATACGACGGATTTCATTGCGTTTCCCTCTCCATATGCCTGTTGCACGGTCTGCATCCCCGAGCGGACCCTCACAAGTCTGACCACTTGAACTCCCTGGGTCAAGAACGCTCAAGTCTTACATCGGTCACGAGTGCGGTGTCCAGGCCGTCCACCGCGACCCCACGGCGCGTTTCACCGCAGCGCAGGGTGAGTTCTTTACGGTCCTCGGACAGATTCCACAGGAGCACGGCGCGCGCGGTCGGATACCACGCGCAAACGACGGGCAGGTCCTCCTCGATGTACGGAACACTCGCGAGGTGAGGCAGTACGGCATGCTTGAGCCCGAACAGGGCGTCCAGGGACTCCTCCACCGCCCGAAGGTCCGCCGTCTGTGGCCCTGCGTCGGGACGCACGATGAGCGTGGCGCCCTTATCACGCCAATCTGGCGTGACGGCGCGCGCATCCGCGTCCGCCAGGAACACCCAGCCGTCCGCGCCCGGTTCTTCTACGACTTCAAACGGCACCCCCGCCGCCAGCCACAGGCTGTAGGGGTTGGCGTCGCCGACCCAGCGGCTGTGCTCGCCCCAGAAATGCTTGAACGGTCCGCGCGGCGCGTGCCCGGCGAGTTGGCGGTGCAGCTCCGCCTGTTTGCGCATGGCGGGCTTGAGCGTGGCCCAGTGCGTTCGCGGGAAGGGCGTATTGCCGCTCATGAACATGGTGTTGCGCACGTCGCTCAGCGTCGACACGGCGAGTTTGGCCGCCATGTTGCGCGCCGACAGCTTGTCCGGCGGCCACGCGGTCGTTTCGCTGAACGCCCGTTCGGGCGCGACGAAACGCCGATGAAACAGGGCACTGAACAACTCGTCGGTCTTTCCCTTCAACGGCGCGAACGAGGCGTCGTCAAACATCAGTTCGCCCACGCGCATAGGCACGCCTGCATAATCCGCGAGCCGGATGCCCGCCTTCTCCGAGCCGAGAAACATGACCATGATGCCCAGTTCGGCCTCCGGGCGCAGCGCTTCCTGCTGCGCGCGAAACGAAGCCGTCAATTCGTCGCACGCATCTGTTACCCACGCCCGGACCAGCGGTGCAAGCTCGCGTTTGCCGACGGCCTCGAGCAAAGCGGCCCATTCCGGCTCGCCATAGCCATGCCGCGCGAGGAATTGCCGCTTGTGGTCCTCGCAGAAACAGCCTCCGATGTCGTTCGGCGACGGGGCCAGCCGGAAATCGTCGTCAACAAAGACAATCCCCGGTTCCGCGCCCTTGAGTTGCTTCAGCGCTTCCACGTTGGCTTCCGTCGCGCCCGGATGGAGGCAGACACCGTGATAGCGTTGGCCGTCGGGCCGCACGCCGCCTTTCCACGGCATCAACGGCACGCCCGGCATGTAATCCGGCTGTGTCTCGGTAAAGGTGGGGTGCCCGAGTGGCACGGTGATCTGGTGGACCGCCATGCCCATGGCCTCGAGCCGCCGTTTCCAGGCTAGCGCATCCTCGACCGTGTGGTGCCAATGCCCGTGGAAGAAGCTTGCGACCCAGACGTGCCCCACGCCAGCATCCTTCAGAGCCCCCGCGAGTTCGGCGTCCTCATTGAGCGCGTCAATCGATATAGACGCGTGGTAGGTCCGCGCGGCCGCGTCTTCCACGGCGGCCTGCGCCGCGATACTGTGACAAAGGCAGCAACCCGCGCCCACCGCCGCACATCCTGTCAAGAATTCCCTGCGCGAAATCATGGCACTGGCCCTCCGCCGGTTTGCCCGTGTTTGCACGGGTCGAATACGGCGACACTACGTGGCTATTGCGCCCTGCGTCAAGCAGTCGAGAAACGGCGGCGCGCCACTCCGGGAACGTGACCGGGACGCCGCGGCTACGGACGTCGCGGCCGCGGGGCCGCTACGGTAGCAGCGGCGTAGCCTGTTCGGCTATGCTGTGCGGGCGGCGTTGTCGCCGTGGAGCGCGGGGACGAAAGTCTGGGGCGAAGGGAGAACGCAGCATGTCGGACGAGCACGTCGGGAAAAAGATTCAGCAATTGCGCGAGGCGCAGGGACTCGGCATCGAAGAGCTGGCGGAACGCAGCCACTGCAACCCGAAATTCATCGAGCATCTCGAAACGGGCAAGCTGGTGCCGTCGCTGGCCCCGCTGACGAAAATCGCGCGCGGGCTCGGGGTGCATCTCGGCACGTTCCTCGACGACGCGCCAGACCGCGGCCCCGTCGTGGTGCGCGGCGGGCATTCGGACAGCATGTTTCACTTGTCCGGCATCAGTCCATCGAGCCTCGGCACGCTCGAATTCACGTCTCTGGCGACGAACATGAAAGACCGGCACATGGAGCCGTTCGTGATCACGGTGCACCCGACAGTGCCGGAGGACATCACCCTCTCTTCACACGAAGGGGAGGAGTTCATCTACGTGCTCTCCGGCGCGATCGAGGTGGCTTACGGCACCGAGACGCACGTGCTCCGGGCGGGCGACAGCATCTACTACGAGTCCACGACGCCGCACCAGGTCCAAGCCAGCGGCGACGCCGACGCGCGCATCCTGGCGGTCATCTTTACGCCCGCATGAACGGCCCGCACCATTGCCGGGATGATCTGGAAGGCATGCGTGCCCTGGAATAGGAAGCGGAGATGCGATTGATGCCAGTCAGACGCGGTACTTGCGGGGTCTTGGCACTACTGCTGCTCGCGGGCTTGTTGGGGGCCTGTTCCGGCGGGGGCGAACCTGGGCGCATCAAGATCGGGTTCCTCGTCAAACAGCCCGAGGTGGTCTGGTTCCAAAAGGAATGGGAATTCGCCCAGCAGGCCGCGGACCGTTACGGTTTCGACCTGATCAAGATTGGCGCCACGGACGCGGAAAAGGTGCTCGCGGCCATTGGCAACCTCGGCGCACAAGGAGCGCAGGGCTTTATCATCTGCACGCCGGATGTGCGCCTTGGTCCGGGCATCATGGCGCGGGCGAACCTGTACGGGATGAAAGTCTTCACGGTGGACGACCAGCTCGTCGGGCCGGACGGGCAGTTCCTGGACGTGCCCTACATGGGCATCTCCGCCTCCGACATCGGCAGGAAGGTCGGGCACGCGCTCTACGGCGAGTATGACCGGCGCGGCTGGCCCGTGGAGGAGACCGCGGCCTGCATCGTCACTTACGACCAACTAACCACAGCCAAGGAACGCACGGACGGCGCCATCGCAGCCCTGGTCGAGGCCGGGTTCCCGGCGGACCGCATACACCAGACCGCGCAACGCACAACGGATATCGAGGGCAGCTTCAATGCGGCGGGGACGCTCCTGACGCGCTTCCCGGACGTGAAGCGGTGGCTCGTCGCCTCGATGAACGATGAAGGGGTCATCGGCGCGGTGCGCGCGATGGAAGGGCGCGGGTTCTCCGCGGACACGGTAATCGGTATCGGCATCGGCGGCAGCAGTTGTGTCGTCGAGTTTCAGAAGTCATCGCCCACAGGGTTCTACGCGACGTGCCTGATCAGCCCCAAGCGCCACGGCTACGAAACGGCGGAATGGATGTACAAGTGGGTCACGGAAGGCGTCGAGCCGCCTGAAGATACGCGCACCGAGGGCATAATTATCACGCGGGACACCTACGAGCAGGTCATGCGGGAACACGGGCTATTGTAGCAGGCCCAACCGAGGAACCATCGCGTCTGATGCCGGCGACTCCGATGAGACTGCGAACACTGGCGGGTCTTCTCCGGGACCGTGCCGGAATGCTGGCGCTCTTCCTCCTCATGTTCGCAATTCTGGCCTTCGCCGTTCCCAATTTCTTCACCTGGGCCAACATGATGGAACTGGCGCTGTCGGTGTCGATGGTCGGCATGGTCGCCTGCACGATGCTGCTCTGCCTGGCTTCGGGCGACTTCGACCTCTCCGTAGAGGCGGTAGTCGCATCGGCGGGCGTGCTGGCGGCCGTCGTGATTGGCGCGACGAACAGCGTGGCGCTGGGTATCCTGGCGGGCGTGGTCGCGGGCGGCGTTGTCGGCCTGACCAACGGCGTCGTTATTGCCTATTTCGGCGTCAATGCGCTGATCACCACGCTCTCGACCATGCAAATCGTGCGGGGATTAGGCTTTATCGTCGCGGGCGGCGCCGCCGTGCCCATCGTGCGTGAGGAATTCTTCGTGCTGGGCATGGGCAGCCTGTTCAGCGTGCCCTATCCGGTCTGGATCACGCTGGCGTGCTTCCTCCTCTTCGCGTTCGTGCTCAACCACACGGCGTTTGGCCGGCACACGCTGGCGATCGGCGGCAACCGCGAAGCGACCCGGCTCTCCGGCATTCCCGTCGAGCGCGTCAAAATCGTCATTTTCACGCTGCAAGGGTTGATGGCGGGCTTCGCCGGCGTAATCCTGACCTCGCGCTTCACGAGCGGCCAACCGAACAGCGGCGTCGGGTTTTCGCTCGACGTGATCTCCGCGTGCGTGCTCGGCGGCGTGTCGCTTTCCGGCGGCGTGGGCACAGTCACGGGCGTCGTCGTGGGCGTGCTGATCATGGGCACGGTCCAGGACGTGATGAGCCTGCTCAACGTGCCGACTTTCAGTCAATACGTGGCCCGCGGCGTCATCCTGCTCGCCGCGGTGCTCTTCGACCAACTCAAGAACCGGTTCGGGCGCTGATGCCACGGCCCACTACTGGAGGAAGCACTGTGATGATACGCGCGCTGTTGACGGTCCTGCTGAGTTCCGCCCCATTTGCCGATACGGTCGGCCTCGCCGAACTCGATCTGGCCAGGATGACCGCCGGTTGGGGCCAGCCCCGCGCGAACCAGTCCGTGCAGGAGAATCCGTTGCGTATCGCCGGGCAGGCGTACGAACACGGCGTGGGCACGCACGCGCACAGCGTGCTGTATGTCGCGCTGCACGGCGAGGCCAAGGCGCTGACGGGCGCGGCGGGTATCGACGACGAGGTCAACGGCGCGGCCGCCAGCGTGCGGTTCCGCGTCATCGGCGACGGCAAGGTCTTGTGGGACAGCGGCGTGCGCAAGGCAAACGAGCCCGCCGTCCCGTTCGAACTTGACCTGCAGGGCGTACAGACACTCGCGCTGCTCGCGGACCCCGCGGGCGACGGCGTCAGCTTCGACCACGCGGACTGGGCGGACGTGCGCATCGCGTTCGAGGGCGCGCGGCCCGAGGCCATCGACCCACCCCGCGAAGAGCCGTACATCCTGACGCCGCCCGCGCCGCGCGAACCGCGAATCAACGGCCCGCGCGTCTTCGGCGTGCGGCCCGGTTCGCCCTTCCTGTTCACGATTCCCGCGACGGGCGACCGCCCCATGACGTTTGGGGCCGAGGGGCTGCCCGAGGGGTTGACGCTCGATGCTGAGACCGGCCGCATCAGCGGCGTATTGGCCGCGGCAGGCGAGCACAAGGTCCTGCTGTGCGCCAAGAACGCGCTTGGCGAGGCGCGGCGCGACTTCCGGATCATCGCGGGCGACACCGTAGCGCTAACGCCGCCCATGGGGTGGAACAGCTGGTACTGCTATTTCGATTCCGTGACGGACGAGATGATGCGGACTGCCGCGGACGCGATGGTGGCGTCCGGCATGGTCAATCACGGCTACGCCTACGTGAACATCGACGACGGCTGGTCCGTGCGGCCCGGCGCGCGCCGTAAACCCGTAAGCGGCGAAGAGCGCGACGCGCAAGGCCGGATCAACAGCAACGGCAAGTTCCCGGACATGCGCGCGCTCACGGATTACATCCACAGCCTGGGCCTGAAGGCAGGCATCTACACCTCGCCCGGACCCACGACCTGCGCCGGCTACGCGGGCACCTATCAGCACGAGGAACAGGACGCGGCCCGGTTCGCGGAATGGGGCTTCGATTTCCTCAAATACGACTGGTGCTCCTACGGCAATATGGTGCGCAATCCCACGCTCGAGGAACTCAAGGCTCCTTATCTCGCGATGCGGCGCGCCCTCGACGCGCAGCCCCGCGACATCGTCTACAACCTGTGCCAGTACGGGATGGGCAACGTGTGGGAATGGGGCGCGGAAGTGGGCGGCAATTGCTGGCGCACCACGGGCGACCTCGGCGCGGCCACGGACCTCTTCACGAACGTGGTGAGCTACGGCCTCTTCCACCACGACAAGGCGCAGTGGAACCGGCCCGGCCACTATAACGATCCCGACTACCTGCTCATCGGGCACATCGGCTGGCATGGCGAACTGCGGCCCACGCCACTGACGCCGAACGAGCAGTACTTTCACATCTCCTTGTGGGCGCTGCTCGCGGTGCCGTTCATCTTCAGTGGCGACATCTCGAAGCTCGACCCTTTCACGCTTAGCCTGCTGACAAACGACGAGGTTCTCGAAATCGATCAAGACCCGCTCTGCCGCGCCGCCGCGCCCGTCATGCACGGCGACCTCGTGGAAGCCTGGGCCAAGGACATGGAAGACGGGTCGAAGTCCGTCGGGCTCTTCAACCTGGACGAAATCGAGCGGGAAGTGCGTGTCACGTGGACCGAACTCGGCGTGACCGGGTCACGACGGGTCCGCGACCTCTGGCGGCAGCAGGACCTGGGCGCCTTCGACGGGGATTTCGCCGGTCGTGTGCCCCGGCACGGTGCCGTGCTGGTCCGCATTTTCCCCGAGGGGAAGTGAGGCCGGTTGCGCGGCGGCGGCTTCCCCTGTGGCTGCCGTTTCCTGCGCGGTTGCGTCTTGGTTGCGCCGTTCTTCGAGCGTGTTGCCCGTGCCCACGACGATAGTCGACGCCATCAGCACGAGGATGCCCGCGAGTACCCAGTGCAAGGTGCGCCGGCTTGACCCGCGCCACTCGCGGAAAATCAGGCCCCAGATATTGCTGAAAATGATGATAAACGCCATGTGCAGCGTCCAACTCGAGAAGTCGAAGGTCCCCATCTGCGTCTTGCCCATGCCGAAAAACATAAACTGGAAATACCACGTGGTACCCGCAAGGGCAGAGAGCGCGAAGTTCAAGAGAAGCGGCGTATCCGTATTCACATAGTCGCCGCCGCTGCGGTTCTTCCGGTTCAGATACACGCACCAGAGCACGTTCGTTGTAAACCCGCCCGCGAGCACGATGATGAACACCGGGCCGTTCACGAACAGCGCGGGCGCACCCATATTGCCCGCCAGTTCGGCCAGAGGCCTGCCCGCCGTGATGCCGTAGTTCATGCACGCGCTCATCACGCCCGACAGCACCGCAACCCACACGCCCTTGAAGAAATCGAACTCCTGGATGCTCGCCGTTTTCGCCTCCGCGGAGAGTTCGCGCTCCTTGCGTATACCCGCGTGGCCGCACGTGGCGATGCCCGCAAGGCAGACGCCTACGCCCGAGATCACCACCCAGCCGCTGAAGTGGCTCGCGAGTTCCGGCATGCGGCCCTCAAAGAGCGGCGGGATTAGCGTGCCAAACGCCGCGCAAAAGCCCAGCGTAATCGCGTAGCCGAGCGACATGCCCAGGTACCGCACCGACAGTCCGAACGTCAGCCCGCCAATCCCCCACAGCACGCCGAAGAAATAGCACCAGAACAGCGTCTTAAGGTCCGCCGCGAGCAGAACGCCGGCCACGTCCGGCACCGTGAGCAGCGCCACGGTCCACGGCGCGATAATCCAACTGAATATCCCGCCAACGATCCAGTAGCTCTCCCACGACCAGCGCCGCACCCCCTTGTACGGAATATAGAAGCTGGCGGCGGCCAGTCCGCCCACCGCGTGCAGTGTCACCCCAAGAAACGGATTCACCGGCAGAACCCTCGCTTGTTGAGTCCTCAGGATATACAGGAACCGACACGGTTGTGTCCACGTTCCAGGACTGCACCGGTTTTCCGGCCATTTCACGCGGCGCAAGCCTGCGCGCCTGACGCCGCACACCCCGCAAGGGAATCATCGGGCAGGCAGGACGTCGGGCTCGCGTTTGCGCGGTTTGCCGCGCCGGGCGGCGCGCCATTGCCGCTCCGCGGCGTGGAGCCGCTGCGCAATAACGCGATAAGACTCCGGATTCCAGACGAGGCCGATGTGCGTGCCGCTCACTTCCACGTCCGTGGTTCGGTCGTCGTTGATACACACAGGCCAATCGACTACGCCGTCGTTTTTCGTATACACGGCGGTCTGAGGAATGTTGCCCGGGAAAGTGTACCGCATCGTGCAGGAAAAACCGCAGGCACACGTGGCGGTGAAGCATTGCTTGCCGTAGCAGCGGCGCCCATGCAGCCGGCTGCGCAAGCGCTCGATGGTGCGGTATATCCACGGGTTCACGCGGACGCCGCGAAACGGGGAGGCAAGCATGATCACCGAGGCGACCCGGTCGGGCCGGCGCGCGGCAACGCCGCGGGCGAGCACGCCACCCAGGCTGTGGCCGACGAGATGAACCCGTCTGCCGGTGGCGTTGTACGCATAGTTCAAGGTCCGGAGCAAGCGGTGGATAAGGAGGTCGGGACACTCGGCGTTCTGGCCGATACGTGACATATACGGGGTGTAGCCGACGCGCCGGAGCCAGAGATACATCTCGATAAGGTAAAGGTCGCACCCCAGAAAGCCGGGCACCACGATCACCGGTTCCCCGCGGCCGTGGGGCACCCCGTACCCATAGTAGACGGGGGCAAGCTTGAGCGAGACATAGTCGACGGCGCTGAACAATTCACGCCAAAAGGAGATATTGGCGCGACGAGGTTCTTCGACGATGGCGACCGCGCCGGCATGGGCCATGCCTGATGATCCTCCTTGCCTTGGCCACGTGCGTTACACGAGGATTGTAGCATAACACGCGCACCGGGTTACCAGCCGTCCAACCCATTGATTGGGTAGCACTTAGACACGGACCTTGTCTTGTGCGCGGTTCATTGGCTATAATTCCGCGGAAATGCGCGTTGCAGATGCGCGTCACCGCAAGAACAGGGGAACCGCAGGCATGTCAGAGAATCATCTGGACAGACGCTTGTCTCCCATGGACGCCTTTTTCCTCTATCTCGAACGGGAGGAACAGCCGCTGCACGTGGGGGCCGTGTGCGTGTTCGAAGGCCGCATCCCCTATCGAGAGTTCGTGCAGACGCTGGAATCCCGGTTGCATCTTGTGCCCCGCTACCGGCAACGCGTCCTCTTCACGCCGCTGCAGTTGGGTCATCCCGTCTGGGAGCACGACCCGGATTTCGACATCAAGAATCACGTGTTCCGCGTCCGGCTCCCGGCACCCGCGACAGAAGAAGAGTTGCGCACGCTGACGGGCCAGATCTTTACCGGCATGCTGGACCGCAACAAGCCGTTGTGGGAGGTCTATTTCGTCGAGGGACTCGAAGGCAACCGCACCGCCGTGGTGGTCAAGGTACATCATTGCATGGTAGACGGCGTCGCGGGCATCGGTCTCGCGCTGGTATTGCTCGACATTGTGCCCGACCCGCCGAAGATACCAAAACCCCGCTTCCGGCCGGCGCCCCTGCCCGCGGCGAAGGATTTGGTCGTGGATGCGCTATGGGACAATGCCAGCGACACGCTGCGGCACTGGTCCCGGTGGCAGCGCGGCTTGGCGGCCTATGCGCGAGGCTTCGATTCGGTAAGCGTGGCGCGGAACTTCAAGAAATTCGCCACAACGATGGCGCGCTTCCTGCTCCCGTTCACGCGCATGCCGTTCAATGTGCCGCTGAGCGGTGAGCGCGTCGTGTACTGGCGTGAATACTTGTTCGCAGACGCGCGCGCCATTCGCGCGGTGCTCGGCGGCACCGTGAACGACGTGATCCTGACCGTTCTGGGCGCGGCGATGCGCAAGTATTTCCAGGAGATGCGGCCGGGAAAACGGTTGCCGGAGTCGCTTCGGGTGCTCGTGCCCGTAAACGTCCGCCGCGAAACGGAGCGGGCCGCGCTGGGCAATCACATCTCGCTTATGCCCGTTGAACTGCCGCTGCATCCGGAGGGTGCGCCCGAGCGGCTGCGCGCCACCGACGTGCTCATGCGTCAATTGAAGGAAGCGCGCGTGGCGGAAGCGATCGCCCTGATGTTCGACGTCGTGCAGGGAGCCCCGGCGTTTCTGCAGGCGCTGGCGCTGGGCGCGTGGGCGCATCCGCTGGTTCAAGGGACCATGTCCACCGTGGCCGCGCCGGTCCCGCCCGCCAATCTGATCTGCACGAACGTGCCGGGGCCGCAGATACCGCTCTATTCGTGCGGGCACAAGCTGCTCGCCATGTATCCCGCGTTACCGGTGGCCCTGGAGATGGGCGTGAACATGGCTATCACCAGCTATGACCAGAAGCTGTTCATCACGTTCATAGGCGACGGCAAGACGGACCAGGACTTGAAGAGGATCGCGGATTACTTCGATGCCAGCTTCCGGGAACTGCGCGGAACGGCCGAAGTGAAGGGGGCGCAATACATCGAAATCATCCGCCAGCAGCATGAGAAACCGGCGGAGGCGTGCTGAACCTCCTGAGGGCCGCTGCGCGAGACGCAGCCACTCCAGAGGGAAGCGGTTCGCGCCTCAGAGGTCGTCCAGCCGGCAGGACATAACCAGCAGGTCGTGGGTGTGCCCCTCCGCGTCCATCAGCCAGTCCGTGAGCAAAGCCTCAGCCTTGAATCCCAGCCGTTCCAGCATGACCTGAAGCGGCATCTGATCGCGGCGCATGTTGACGACGATGCGCTGCAGCTTATGCTGGCGCCCCACCTGGAACATTTCGTGAACAAGACGCTTACCCAGCCCGATGCCACGGAGTTCCGGCGCGATGACGACGCGGATTTCGCCCAGATGGCGCGTCCACAGCAACTGGTCCCGATGCAGGCTGGCATACCCTACAATCCGGTGTTTTTCGTCGTTCGCCAGCACTGTAATCGTCGAGCCCTGCCGTATCTTGTCGATCCAGTCGTCGACGACGGCCGTCTTGGTGATGTCTTTGCGCAGGAACATCACGTCGTCCGCGGGCAGGGATTGCGTAAAGCGGAGCAACCGGTCCCGGTCCTCCGCTTTCATCAACTCGAAGGCTATGGTATGCGTGCCAAGTTTCTCGGACCAGGGGTAGACGCGCTTGGACTTTTTCTGCGTTGCCATGTGATTCCCCACTGCCTCCGTGGCTACGGATAGCGCCGGCGCCGCAGCCTGGGCACGCCTTGCGCGCCAGCGTTTCTCATCTGTGCGGCAAGATACCCCGTCGCCGCCCCGGAAAACAACTCTTCGAGCGGCCGCAGTCTAGTGGCTCCTGCGCGGTGCGGCTTCACGATTTGGCGGCGCGTTTCTTCGAGGCGGCTTTCTTCCGCGCCGGACGTTTCTTGGCCGAGGCTTTCTTCGGCGCGGCCGCAGGCGCTGCGTCCGTTTTCACCACGCGCTCGAAATAGTCGGTCACCAGGTCAAAGCTCTTGTCCACGGTCTTCTGAAAGTCGGCGCGGCCCGCGCGCAGCATGCGCAGCCACTCCTTGACGATCGCCACCCCTTCCTTCGGCAGCCAGCCGGCGTCCTCAGCCAGGTTCTGAATAACCTTCTCCGACTGTTCCTGCAATTGCGTGATCACCTTGAAGGTGTTGTCGAAGGTCGTCTTCTGAAAATCGATAACCGAGAGCATCAGTTTCGTGGCGCGCCGCTGCGTGCCGGCTGCTGCGTCTTCCGCGCGCTTGCCAATCTTCTCTTTGAGCTTCTCGGCGCGGTCCGTAATGCTGCCAATGGCGTCTTTGACGAGCTTCGGCGTCTTGTCAAGCGATTTTGCAGCCGCCTTCTTCTTCAGCATGATTCTCTCTCCTTTTCCGTCCTGGGGCACTGCCCCGCCGCAGTCGGGTAACGTTCCCCGCACCAGGCGGGGCTTGTATATCTAACGGTCGGTAGACAGACCGCGAACCCGGCTCCCGCCCGGAGTCATGGAACGGGCGAACGTCGCGGAACCGACCATGCTTACAGCACTTATGCTACTCCAAGCGTCCGGGAGCAGTCAAGAATCGCTCGACCTTGCTTGCCCGGGCGCCTGACGCGTCTCAGGCGGCGGGAATTCCGTTTCCATGCAGGTCATCAGGTCGAGAAGGCTTTGGGCGTCCGGCTGAGACACGAGGGTTTCCACAACCGCGGGATTGGAGAACAGGCGCCCCACATAGGAATTGATGCGCACACGGCCGGCGAAATCGTTCTTCGGCGAGACCATCAAGAGGACCAGCCGCGTAGGCGCCCCATCGAGCGACTCGAACGGGATGCCCGCCGGGACCGTTCCCAGCGCGGCCACCGTATCATCCACAAGTTCCGACATGGCGTGCGGAATGGCGACGCCATACTCCATGCCGGTACCCAGGATGCTCTCGCGGTCGAGAAGGGCTTCGAGAACACCATCCCGCCGGGCGTAAGACACCTCATGTGCCTGCACGAGGACATCGAGCAATTCGGCGATGGCCTCTTCCCGCGAGCGCGCTTCCATGTTCATCTTGATGAGGTCCGGGCGCAGAAAGTCAGCCAGACGCATGGTCAGCCCCCCCGCTTTCGGCCGTTTCACTGGCGAGACGCTGCCGGCCTTTCTTCCCTTTAATGCGCTTCATGCGGAACGTATCTTCCCGTTCGCGCTCATTGAGCACGCGCGAGATGGCGTTCATTTCGCCGCTCAGCTTTGGAATCAGGTACTCTTCAAGCGCGTTGATGCGGCGGCTTACCTTCTTGACTTCTTGGCCGATGGCCTGCAGGTTGCGTTCCATCGGCGCGCATTTGAGGAGCTGCTCGAGCATTTCCTCATAAGCCTGCGCGACTTCGTGAACGTGGGCCGAGTTGTCGAGCATACCGATGCCGCGGCTCTTCAGGTCGCGCACGACGCCGTCCACCGTAATATCGCCCAGGCCGACGCCCCACACCTTTTCCGTGTGCACGGAGAGCGTGATCTCGCGACGGCCGGCCAGGGCCGCCGAGCGCAATTCCGGCGTGCCGCAAACCGCGCGCGCGAGGGCCAGCGCGACAGCGGCGCCGCGGCCGCGGTGATGCAGTTCGTTGCGCATCGAACGCAGTTCCCGCGCGCGCTTCAGCAACTCCTGCAGCAGCGCGTCGCGCTTGCCCTTCAGCAGGACCACGCCATCGACGGCCAGCTTAATCTGCGCCTTGCGCTGGAGCAGATTCATGCGCGTCGGAGAGAAGGTGTCAAGGCTCATGAAGCGTTATCCCGTTCGTAATGCTATGCGTGCGACTTCAAATACGGGGAGTGCACGCCGTCCTTCATGATGGGCGAATAATACGCATCCAACGTCTTCTTGTTGATGCGCGTCAGTTCCTCCTTCGGCAGCATGGCGAGCAGTTCCCAACCGAGGTCAAAGGTCTCCTGGATGCTGCGGCGGGTAAATCCCTGTCCGAGCATCCGCCGCTCGAACGCGTTCGCGAAGCCCAGATACTTGCGGTCCAGGTCGGTGAGCGCGTCTTCGCCGACGATTGCCATCAGCTTTCGCACGTTCGTGCCTTGTGCATAGGCGGCGTAGAGCTGGTTCGACCATTCTCGGTGCCACTCCGTCGTCTTGTCCTTGCCGATGCCATTGTTCATCAGGCGCGAGAGACAAGGCAAGATATCCACCGGCGGGAACACGCCCTGCCGGTGCAGGCCGCGGCTCAGCACGATCTGTCCTTCGGTGATGTACCCCGTAAGGTCCGGGATTGGGTGCGTGATGTCGTCGTCCGGCATCGTGAGCATGGGAATCTGCGTTACCGACCCGTTCTTGCCGTGGATGCGTCCGGCGCGCTCGTATATGGTCGAGAGGTCCGTATACATGTAGCCGGGATACCCGCGGCGGCCGGGAATCTCTTCCCGGGCCGAGGACACCTGGCGCAGCGCTTCGCAGTAGTTGGTCATGTCCGTCAGGATGACCAGCACCTGGTACCCCTTCTCGAAGGCGAGGTATTCGGCGACGGTCAGCGCGCACCGCGGCGTGAAAATGCGCTCGATGGCGGGATCGTCGGCCTGATTGAGAAACGCGACGACGCGGGAGCCTTGGCCGCCTTCGTCGAAGGCCTGCAGGAAATACTGCGCCTCGCGCGCCGTGATACCCATGGCGCCGAATACAATCACGAACTGTTCTTCGGCGCGCGTCGTGCCCGAATTCTGCACGATCAGGTTGGCCAGTTCGTTGCCCGGCAAACCCGAGCCGAGGAAGATGGGCAGCTTCTGCCCGCGCACGAGCGTGTTGAACCCGTCAATCGCGGAAACGCCCGTCTCGATAAAGTCGTTCGGCTGCGCGCGCGCGACGGGGTTAATGGCGCTTCCGGAAATCTCCAATTCCTTCTCCGCGACGACCGGCGGCAGCCCATCGATGGGCTCGCCGGTGCCGTTGAAGCGGCGTCCAATCACGTCCGGCGAGCAAGCCACGCGCGCCGCGGAGTCTTTCAGGGAAACGGACGTGCCCTTGACGTCGATGCCCGAGGTGCCCTGCAGCACCTGCACGACCGCGTGCGTCTTCGTGGATTCCAGGACCTGACCCTGGCGCACATCCCCGTTTTCGAGGTGGATGTCCAGGATGGCGCCGGTCGGGAATTGCTCGGCGTTCTTCAGGAAGATGAGCGGACCGGACACATAGGTCAGGTTCCAGTATTCGGTGTGCAACATGCTCTCGCTTGTCGTTTCAGGCATGGCGCTATACCTCTCTTGCGTCGTCACCGCGCCTGCAGCGCGGCGAGGGCTTGTTTCATCTGTTCATGAACGGCGTTCTTGCGCTCGGCGAATTCCTCGTTGGCGACGTCGCGCAAGCGCGCAATATCCTCGCGGACCGGCAATTCCAGAACGCGGCGCAACGGGACCTCGCGGTTGAGCACACCCTGGCATTCCTCGTAGAACGAGATGAGGATATCCATCAGGCCGCCCATCTTCGGCAGCCCGCAGAAGCCGTCATTCTTCGAAAACGCGTTCTGCTGCAGAAACACCTCGCGGATCAGCCTCGCGATTTCGAGCACGAGCCGCTCGTTGTCCTGCAAGGCGTCGGGGCCGACGAGTTGCACCACTTCCTGCAATTCGGCGTCGCGCTGCAGCAGGGTCATCACCTCCTGGCGCAACTTGATCCAGTTCGGCGGCCCGTACTGGTCGAACCAGGGCTTGAGCGCGTCAAAGTAGAGCGAATAACTGCGGTTCCAGTTGATCGCCGGATAGTGCCGGCGGTACGCCAGCGCCGCATCCAGCGCCCAGACGGCGCCAGATACGCGCTGCGAGGTCTGCGTGACCGGCTCGGAATAGTCGCCGCCCGGCGGCGACACCGCGCCGACGGCCGAGAGCGAGCCCGTGCGCGGCTGCTCGCCTTCCTTTACCGTGCCACAGCAAACGACGCGGCCGGTGCGCTCGTAGAATTCGGAGACGCGCGCGGAAAGATACGTGGGGTAGCCCTCTTCGCCGGGCATTTCCTCGAGGCGCGACGAGATTTCGCGCAGCGCTTCGGCCCAACGGCTGGTCGAGTCCGCCATGAGCGCGCAATCGTAGCCCATGTCGCGGTAGTACTCGGCAAGCGTCATGCCGGTGTATACCGACGCGTCGCGCGCGGCCACGGGCATATTTGACGTGTTTACCACAAGAATCGTGCGGCTCATCAGCGAATCGCCCGTATTCGGGTCCTCGAGGTGCGGAAATTCGCTCAGCACTTCCGTCATCTCGTTGCCGCGTTCGCCGCAGCCGACATAGACGATGATTTGCGCATTGCAGAACTTCGAGAGGCTCTGCTCCACGACGGTCTTGCCCGTGCCGAAGCCGCCCGGCACAATCGCCGACCCGCCCATCGCGATGGGGAACAGACAGTCCAGCACGCGCTGGCCCGTGAGGAACGGCATGTTCATGGGCAGCTTCTTCGCAAAGGGACGGCCCTGTTTCACGGGCGATTGGTGCATCATCCTCAGTTCGGAGCCGTCCCGGAGCCGCGCGACCACCTGCTCGACCGTATACTCGCCCTCGGGCGCGACCCAGTCGATTACGCCGGCGCCGCGCGGCGGCACGAGGATACGGTGCTCAATGGCCTTGGTCTCCTGGGTCACGCCCAGGATATCGCCGCCGGCGACCACGTCGCCCGGCTTGACCCGCGGCGCAAAGCCCCATTTCCTCTCCCGGTCCAGCGCAACGGCGGTAATGCCTCGGCCGATGAAGTCGCCCGACGACTGGCGCAGCGTTTCGAGAGGGCGCTGAATGCCGTCAAAGGTGGCCCCGAGCAGGCCCGGCCCAAGTTCGACACTCAGCGGCGCGCCCGTCGCAACGACCGGCTCCCCGAGGTACATTCCTTCGGTGCTTTCAAACACCTGCGCAAAAATCTTGCTGCCGTCGATGCGGATGACCTCGCCGAGGAGGCCCAATTCTCCGACGCGCACGATTTCGCCCATACCCACGCCGAGCATCCCGTCCGCCTCGATCATGGGGCCCGAAATGCGCACGAGCTTGCCCGTAATCTGTCCCTGTACGGCTATCGCCATCTTCGTTCACTCCACTCGTTAGCAACAGAGGCTTCGGCCGGTGCCGGCGCGGCCTGCTTCACGCGCCGGACCCCGCCATAGGCCGCTAGTCCAATCGAATTTCAAAACCCACAGCCGGCCGCAGGATCGCACTGATGTACGCGTCCGTGTGCGCGTCGTCTTCGTCAAACGGCGGGCAATAAATCACGAGCGGCTGCCCTTTGTGACGCGCGAGCCGGTTTGAACACCACTCGGAGAACTGGTCGCGGAACGTCTCGTCCACGAGCACCACGCGCGCCTCGCTGTCGAGTAATTCATCGAGGCGCGACTCCATGTCGCGCACCTGGTCGATGCGTTCGACCCGCACGCCGGTCAGGCCGACCCCGAGTTCCAGAGCCGCGCGGCCTATGGCTACTATGTTCGGCGTCATATGTGTGACTCGACCTCCCGCATCGGGGACCTAAATGAACACCAATTGCTCGCGCACGCGGCCTGGGGGCACGTGCCCCGCCATACCGCGGGCGATCAAGCGCAGATTTACCGCTTCGTTGTATTTGCGGCACGCATAATCCATCACCACCGCAAAACTCAGCGGGTCGCGGACCGACAACCGCCGCAATTCCCGCAGCAGCACGCGCTCGAACAGCCGCTCTATCGGCGAGAAACGTTGCGTCTGCGTGAATTGATACAGCTCCGTAACGAATTCGCCATACCGTTTGCCGCTCAATTCGCGCACCACCTCGGCCGCGTCCTGCGCCTGGCCCAGCCGCGCGAGCATGGGCAGCGACAGCGTGCCTTCCGGCAAGAACCGCGCCGCGGGAATGGGGGGCGCACCCGGCTCGCGCAGCCGCAGGAAGATGAGCCTCAAATTGATGCGGTCGCGTTCCAGCCGCATGAAAAAATGGAGCAACTGCCCCGACTCGTCATCCGCACGGCGAAGTTGTTCCGTCGCGCGCACGAAGTAACGCTGGTCCAGCGCCTCATCCAGCACGGCGACCTCGCCACTCTGCTTGTAGGCGGCCAGAGCGGAACTCAACCCGCCGCACAGGTCCGGGTTCCAGGCGATGAGCTGGCCGCAGAGCGTCTCCATGTTGGGGCACGCGGCCAGGCGCCTCAGGACACCGGGGGTCATCAGCGCCCCCGGCACAAGCGACGCGACCGCATCGTCAGGGCCGAGCCCGTGATGCCGGGCGCGTACGAGCGATTTCACCGCGCGGAGGTCCCATCGCATCAGGAAGTGCTTCAGCAACTTGAGGGGCCTGCCGGTGGCGCGCGCCAGCAGCATGCTTGAAGTCAGCGCCACGTTGCGCGTCACGGCATCCTCGATCGCATCCGCGCCCGTACCGTGCGAAAGCGCCTCAGCGAGCTGCTGGCGATAAGGGGAATCAAGCATCGCCTCGGTCATTCTCGCCAAGTCGTTCTGATGCAGGAATTCCTCGATGCGCGCACGCGGGAAGAGCATGCTCTTCAGGCTGCGCACCCGGGCATTCATGTAGGCAAATTGCGGATCATCGGCGGCCATCGCTCAATGCTCCAAACCGAAAAGCCGTTCCACGGCCAGCCTGCGCGCGGCGTTCTCGTGCCGCGTCAGGCGGGGCGTCAAGGCATTCGTAATGCGATATGTTCGCCCGCGGTCCTGCATCGCCACGCCGTCCCGCAGGCTCGCAAGCGGGCTAACCTCCAGGCTGCCGCGGCCCAGACGCGCCAAGAACTCGCGGAGCGCATCCACATGGCGGGGCGGCGCAAGCACGACCGCGTCGTCCGGAGCGCCGTCGATCAACTCCCGGAGCAGGGACTGGAGAACCCGCAAGAAGCCGGGCTCATCCGCCATGCGCTGGATTTCCTTCTCGACCGCGCGCAGGAGTTCGTCGGCAATGACGTCTTTGGTGTTCAGGACCAGCTTCTTTGCCTCGGCTTCGGCTTTTTCCCGGGCGCGGGTCTCCGCCTGCAGCAATTCCGCGCGCAAGGCGGCGAGCGCCGCCTCGCGTTCGGCGGCGGCGTGCTGCCGGGCCTCCTCGCGCGCGGCGGACGCGGCGTCGCGCGCACGCGTCAGGATTTCCTCGCACTGGCGCGCGACTTGCGCCGACATCAACCCGAGCAGCGGGGCCGTTTCCGTAGACATGTGCGCCCCGATTCGGCTAGAGGTTCAGGGCAATGACGATGCCCATGACGAAACCGAGCACCACCATCGTTTCCGGCAGCGCGACGAGGATGAAGATGCGGCCGAACAGTTCGGGCTTCTCGGCCATGGCGCCGGTGCCGCCCGCGCCGATCGCGGCTTGCGCGCGGCCCGTGGCCAACGCGCCGCCAAAGATGCACAAGCCCGCCGCGATGGCTATGCCAAATGCGCGAATGCCCGCGCCCAGCGAGATGTCCGTGCTTGCCGCCGCTTGCGCCGCGTCTCCGGCGCCATGCTCCTGCGCCGAGGCGACTGGCGTGAGCAAGCACATAGCCAGCATGAACAGACTGGCGAATACCACCGTGTGACGCACTGCCGTTTGCGTTACCATAGAAGCTCCTTTCTAAACGGTTGATAGTTCCGTCCTTCCGGTTCGTAAAACTTCGGCAGGAATTCGACGTAATTCAGCCGCAACGAGTGGATAGTCGGACTGAAAGCGCCGATCCCGATGTTGAGAAAGTGAATGACCCCCGCCAGCGGAATGCCCACGACGATACCCGCCGCGCCCGGCATGCTCAGCGTCTTGTTGGCCAAGTCGGCCAATACGACCGAAGCAAGCCCCAGCGCCATCAGGCGTCCGTAGGAGAGCACGTTCGACGTCAGGCCGATGATCTCCATGACGCCCATCGCAGCCATCGCGCCCATGGCGTGAATCAGCAGCCCCAGCGCCGCGACAAACAGCACAGCGGCCGCAATGGCGCCCGCGGTCGCGCCGCCGGGGAAGAAACCCAGGACGCCCGCCACACCTACGATGACCGCCATGAGGCCGAGGAGCATGCCCAGCTTCTCTTCCGCGTGTTCGCGATGACCGTGCCGGTACCCTTCGATCACGCCAATGACCAGGCTGACGGGAACATGAATGAGCCCATACCCGATGGCGATGCACAGAAGCAGCAGTGGCTGGTGCATCCGGTGGAACAAGGGCTCGATACCCAGATACAACTCCGGCAAATTACCGAAAAACTCGCCAAATACCACGCCCCAGACAATCGAAGACGCGCCCATCCACTGCGCGATAGTCAACGCGTCACGCACCAGTTCGCGATGACCCCAGCGGCGCTTCGCCCAGGCGGCCACGCCTATGAAGAGGAGGCCATATCCGGCGTCGCCGAGGATAAAGCCGTAGAACAAGACAAACGCCACCGCGACAATCCACGTCGGGTCAAAGGTGCCATACCTGGGCGGGTCGAAGATACGCAAGATCAGCTCAAACGGTTTGAAGATACCGCGATTGCGCAGCAAGGTCGGGATACGTTTCCGGTCCACGTCCGTATTCGGGAGCCTGTCCACAACCGCCCGATCGCCGAAATGGGCGCGTATCGCCTGGCTGAACGTGCCGTATGTATCTCGCGGGATCCAGCCATGCACGACGGCTACCAGCTTGCTCTCGGCGAAAGAGCACACTACCCGTAATTGTGCGATGCGGTCCGTGACCGCCCGTTCGAGCGTACAGAGGTCAGCGCCATGCACCTGCGAGAATTCCGCACGTTCGGACGCCAGAGCCTCGAGTTTCGCCTCGAATCCGCGCAACAGGTCTTCTATGCGGTTCAGCGCATCGTCCACCGTGATACCGCGCAGCGCCTTGTCCGGCACTTCCAGCGGGACAATCCCGCTCGCTTGCAGCAGTTCGGCCACAGCCGCGCCGCGCCCCGCCGGATGGGTGATCACCGCTACCGTGTTCGTGCGATCGAGCGCACGGCGGAGCATGTCGCACTCCGGGCCAACGTCCTGAATGATCTGTTTGTCCAGTTTGTCCAGCGTGTCGCCATTGCGCGTCGCCACGATAATGGCCTTGGCGGTAACGCCGAGCAACACGTGCCGCTCGGTCAGCAGCGGCGCAACAATCCGCAGCACGTGACGGTAATTGCGAAGGACTTCCTGGTTGTCCTCAATATTCAAACGGCGGCGGGCCAGCGACCGCAGTCTGCGGTGGCAATATTGCACCGCGCGGCTCGCGGTCTGGAGGCCGGGCGCGGCTTCGGCGTAGTTGCGGCTCGCCGCAGTCAATTCTTCCGGGGACGGCGCGGACGACAGCAGAGGTATGGCTTCGCGCGCCTTGCGCTGAACTTCCTCGAGGGACTCGAGCTCCTGCTGTCTCTCGCGCGGCAGGTGCACGCGGTGCAGGAAGCCTGGATGGTTCTCCATGGCAAGCGGCACGTCTTCGATGTGTACGACGCCCGCCTCCTGAAGAAACGGAATCATGCGCTGCAGCTCAGATTGGAGAAAGACAACCTCCACGCGGTCCATTGCGGCTATCACGAGGCGTCTCCCTCGCTGGAGGAAGGAAGTATCATTCGCAACACTTCCGCCTTCACGCTGTCCAATTGCCCCGCTGTTGCCGCGCGGATACGGCCGACTTCGCGCTGCGCCGCAGCCATGATATCGCCGCGCGTCTGCTCGCGTTTCGACACCGCCTCCGCGCGCATCCGGGCAATCTCGGCATTCAGCGACTCCGCCTCCGCGCGCATCAAAGCGGCGGCTTCCGCGCGCGCTTCTTCCATCAATCGCTGAGCTTCCTGCTCCGCGCCCTCGACCCGGCGCATCAGCGCTTCCTCATGCTCGGCAATGGTCTCGAGAGGACTTATCATGGTCACACCGCACCACCTGTATTATTCGGATGAAAGACTTCCGTCCATCGCTAGGAAGGAACCTGCGCATGCCCGCCTTCCGGGAAGGCGATGTACGCGGGCTTCTTGCGCCAGACTACATCTTCTTGCGCGAACCAGGCGGGGATAATGCCAAACATGCATAGGTCAAGTCAACATTGGTTTTTATTGATTCGTTTTTATTGATTCCGACCCGAAACAGGTGCCTATTGCATCACGCGGCATCTGACATATACAGAACCCCGTTAAGGCAGCTACGCATACCCGCCACCTCCACAGGTTTTCTTGTTTTGCACCCGCATGCCCGCGCCGCGCTCCCACGATTTGCGGCGCCTTCCCAAGCGTTAACCTCAAGTGTAACGAAAACGACGCCGCAATTATTTCCTTACGGTATTGGCCATTGGCCATGCGTATCAGAAGCGTCGTCTGATGTCTTGGTCTGTGGCCGGGATGCAGGGGATTTGGGGCCAAAGAACCGTCCATGCGGACATTATCGGGCTGTATTTGGAGTCTGGCATAAACTGCAAATGAGAATTGTTAGCAGCCAAGTACACGGGAAAACGACGCTTGGAGACGCGTTGGCTGCCGTAGAAACCTTGATAAGACGATTATGATTCCGCAATTTGCAGGACCAAGAAGCAGACCATACTCGCGAATTCGAGCGTCCTTGGCATTCGGCGGGGTCCTCGCGCCGCAATGCACGATGAGAGATTCGGTGCACCTCACGGGCTGGTTTCGGATGAAAGGCTAGAGTGCGTGGCACAGGTATTCAAAGAAAGCGCAAACACGCTTGCGCGCGCCAGCATATTGATAACGGTAACAATGCTTCTGATAGGTTCGGGGTTGGCGACGGCACTCTATCGGTCTCCTTACGTCACGCAGGTCGGCGTGGCGAAGGAGCAGACCATTCCCTTCAGCCACCAGCGTCACGTCGCGGGCAACGGCATTGACTGCCGCTTCTGCCACACGTCGCCGGAAACCGGCTCCTTCGCGGGCATCCCCCCCACCGAAACGTGCATGACCTGCCATTCACAGGTTCTCACCGAAGCCTCGCTGATCCAGCAAATGCAAGGAAGCTGGGATTCGGGCGCGCCGCTGACCTGGACACGAGTCACTGACCTGCCGGATTTCGTCTATTTCGACCACAGCGCGCATGTCGCGAACGGCATTGGCTGCACCACGTGCCATGGCGAGGTCGATCAGATGCCGCTCACATGGAAGGCAAACACCTTTCACATGTCCTGGTGTCTGGAGTGCCATCGCTCTCCCGAGCGATTCGTCCGGCCGAAAGAATCGATTTTCGACGTGAAATGGCAGACGCCGCCTGATCAACTCGAACAGGGCGCGCGGCTCGTCGCGGAATACGGCATCAACAAGCAACAACTCACCGACTGCTCGGTGTGTCACCGGTGAGCACGGACATGCACGCGCAAGACCATCCGTTCGATACCATGGCAGCCTCCACCTC
>JAGMZX010000072.1:0-3728 GCA_018005585.1 Candidatus Hydrogenedentota bacterium
CGGCCGCAGCCACGAACAAAACCCGGGCCCCCTCCCCGCACCGCCGGTTCCTGCTTTCGCAATACGGTGTCAGGACGCGGCGCGGGCTTCCCCGATCTCGTGATAGACGAATTCATGCACGCGGCGCGCGTACAGGACGGCAATATGCCCCAAGGAGTGGAGGATGTGATTGCGCGCATCGGGCAACTGCGCGCTGTCCTGCGGGGCCACCATGCTGTCGTCTATGCTCGATATGCTCACAATCGGCACCGGCTTCGGTGGCTCCGCGTTCAGGGCCTCGAGCCACGCACTGTCCGGGCGCATCTGTTGCGCGTTCTGGCCCGCGGAGCAATAGGCGAGATAGGTGCCGCGGTGCGGCGTGGCGACCGTCACCAGCCTCGCCACGCGCTTTTCGCCCCCATACCGCTGCACGTAGGCCCGCCCGACCAGGCCTCCCATGCTGTGGCCAACCACAACGACCTTCTCCGCCCGGGCGGCCGCGCACACATCCTCAACGTATTGGGCCAGGTCCCGCGCGTAGCGGTTGATGCTGGCAAGCGGCGGCTCAAGATTGATCGCGTAACAGTGTGTAATCCCGCGTTTGTGCAGATAGCGGATGAGCGGCCGCCAGTACCCGCCATTGCAGAAGATGCCATGAACCAGAACCACGGGAAGCTGGCCGTCGGGACAGGGTCCCGCCGGGTCGCGCCGCTGCAACAGTATTTCAAACGGGATGTACAGGAAGAACGTGAGGAAGAAGGCCCGGCATTCTCCCAGAACAAGGCACGCCGCACCCGTGAGCGTCAACTTCATTTCCCGGGGGCGCGGCGAACGGAAAACCCAGGCCAGAAAAAAACACAGCAAGATAACCGCCAGCCGCATGCAGACATAGATTGCGGCAACGACCGCCGCCAATTCGAGGGAGGAAAAGCGCGTCCACGCGCCCGCCAGCAACAGCACGCCCAAATATACGGCCACTTCCAGGCAGCACGTGCCTAAGAGCAGCATAGCAAGCATACTGTCCAAACTCCTCGCGACGCACTCTGCGCGTTAGGGTGGCCATCATACGCACCCCGGCAAGGCGTCTTGTACGCCCGCCCCCCCAAAGACACTGCCACCTACACCCTACCACGAAACGACCACCCCAGGCACCTTCTCAGACCAGGCGGATTATTCCGTTTCCGGCGGCCCGTCACGGTCGATCAGCGGCGCCGCCGGCGCACCGCCCCGCTGCGTGGCGTACTTCAGCCACGTCAGCACCCGCCGCGTCTCCCGCTCCAGAATGATCTCCGCCAAGGCCAGAGCCTTGGCCTGCAAATCCGGCTGCGCCAGCGCGCTCCTGTAAAGCGACTCATTCACGTCGAGCAGATACAGCCCCGTGAGCAGGCGGTTGTAGTCATGTTCGAAAAGCCAGCGGATACGTTCCGCCAAGGCCTCGAGCAAGAGCTTGCGGCTTAGGGCATCGTTCGCCCCAAGCGGCGGCTTCATGCCCCAGCGGCTCTCAAGCGCCCGCTGCGTTTCGGCTAATTCATGGTCAGGCATCGCTCACACCAGGCTCGAAGGATTGTGTCGCGGCTCAGGACCCATCACCCAGCACCGGGAATTCCGTGACGCGCAGATTCGTGCAGCCGTAGGGAATCAATGTCAGCGTTTCAAGAGGCTGAACCGATGCCGCGGGGCTGCGCGGCGGCGGCGCGGCGGCGTTGCGTTCCAGCGTCCACTCCGGCAACAGCCGCCCCGGAACGCGCGCCAGCACGGGCGCGCCGTCCGGCGAAAAGGGGCAATCCCCGACCGGACGCGTTTCGAAGGTGATACCGAAATCCGGCGCGGCGGGGTTCAACTGGATCGCATAGTTCCAGGACGTCGTGGGGAACACCTCCCAGTCCGCGTGCGGCTCCTCGCCACGCAATCGCACCCAGTTTTCGCCGATCTTGAGGCTATAGACCAGCGGACCGCGCGAAATGGCCGCGCTCTCGTGGTAGCGCCGCTCCACCTGCGCGCGCATAGGCAGCCGCAGCACAACGGTGGTGCGGCCTTCCCACGTGCGTTCCACGCGATGGAACGCTCCGGGGCTCACCGGCGCCGCGGCCCCGTCGCCCACCTGCACGGTCGCGCCGTCCGCCCATGCCGGAACGCGCGCCAGGAAAGGAAACGCAGCCGGACGGTCCACCGCTATCGTAAAACGCAGCTCGCCCTCAAAAGGATACGCCGTATCGAGCGTAGCGGTCGCGGATGCCTCGCCTATCGCGAGTTTGGCCTCCGACGGAGCAAGCGCCACGGCGGCGAGCCCGCCGTCGGGCGTGCGCATCCAGAGGTGCGCGGCGAATTTCGGCCAGCCTTGGTGCATGTTCGCAAGACAACACCCGTAGTTCGGTTCAAGGCCGAACAGGTTCGCCTCTTCCCCGTTGTTCGTGTAAACCCGCTCGGGGCTGACTTTGCAGACCACCTGATTCGCCTGCTGCACGTATTGATGCGCCCACATGTCGGGCTTGAACGTGGCCGGCAGCGCATTGAACGCAATCCGCTCGAGCCGGTCCGCCAGGCCAACGTCACCCAGAATGACGCTGAGCACTTCGAGGGAGTACATGTATTCGACCACGGCGCAGAGTTCCGTGCCTTGGGACGGCATCTTGCCCGCGAGGCATTCGTCGCCCGTGAAAATGCCCGTAGCCGTGCCGTGGTACCGGTCCAGTTCCGCGATGGCGTGCAGCGCGGCCTCGCGCAAGGCGGGGTCGCCGGTCTGGCGGTACCAGACGCCTGCCGTCTTGACTGCCATGCCGTGGTTGACCACGTGGCTCTCGAACCGCCACTTGTCCGCCTTCTCCTTGAACGGCAAATCTCCGAAGTGCGCGACCCAGTCATAGCCCTGGTCGTGCGCTTTCCGCGCCAAGTCCAGCAGGAACGCCTCGCCGGTCCGGTCATAGAGCCATTGCAGGCTCACTACGAGGTCCTGCCAGCGCGACTTGTTCCAGTCGAACAAAGGCCGCTGGTCCATTTGCGCATCGAGACAGCGGCAGAACCGGAGCATCGCGGGAATGACCCGGCTGTCCCCCGTCGCCTCCTGGTATTGCATGAGCGCTTTGAGCATAACGAACGGCGGCCACGGGTCGCGCGGCTTGTATTTGCCGCTGCGCGATTCGCTCTTCTCGGGGCCGAGCCACCCGTCCTCCTGCTGGTGCGTCAGGATATAATCCAGATGCTGCTCGACCTTTGCCTTCAGCGCCGGGTCGTCAAGCAAATACGCCAGCGGCACGACGCCGTCCAGCCAGTACGGCATGCGCTCCCAACCCTCGTCCTTGCCGCCAATCCAGCCGCTATCCCTGACATCCGGCCAGAATTCGTCCAGATGCCCGCTCAGGCCGTCCGCCTGGATGCGCAGTTGCCGCGCCAGCCAGCCTTGCGGATGAATGCTGCCCAGCGGCAGCGGTTCCAGCGCGAGCGGCTGCAGCCTGGGCGGCGCCGTCAGTGCTACCGCGGTCAGGATCGAGAGGATTGCCATCATTTTCCTCCTTTTCCCCGTTCGCCCGCCGCGAAACCCGAGTGTAACACCACCAAGCCGCGGGCGTCACGGTTCGTCACGGCAAGTAGGGTCGCGGGTCGACCGGATGCCCGTCGACACGCACCTCATAATGCAGATGCGGCCCGGTCGCATTGCCGCTGCGCCCGGACCGCGCAATCGTCTGTCCCCTCAGCACCTTCTGCCCCAGTTCCACCAGAATCGCCTCCAAATGCGCGTACGCCGTCTCGAA
>JAGMZX010000072.1:3828-26379 GCA_018005585.1 Candidatus Hydrogenedentota bacterium
CCTCATAATGCAGATGCGGCCCGGTCGCATTGCCGCTGCGCCCGGACCGCGCAATCGTCTGTCCCCTCAGCACCTTCTGCCCCAGTTCCACCAGAATCGCCTCCAAATGCGCGTACGCCGTCTCGAATGCCGCTTGATGCCGCAGCACGATGAGGTTGCCATACTTGCCCATCACGCCCGCGAACGTCACAACGCCGTCCGCGGCTGCCAGTACCGGCGTGTCCACCGGCAGGCCAATATCCAAGCCGGCGTGCGTGCGCCCGTTGCCGCGCGGTTCGCCGAATTCCGAAGTGACGCGCGGGTCTGCAACGGGAACCGGCCACGTGTCCGGCGCCACAGGCCGCGGCGCCACAGGCCGCGGCGCCACAGGCGACGGCCGGGCATATTCGTGGCGCGACCGTGCGCAACCGAGCGCGAGACACACACTCAGCGCCATCACCGCCGTGCGGCGGGCATGTTGGATTCGTACAGTCACGCTGACGCCCGGCGTTCTGGTCCCGAATCCGGAATCCCAAACCCCTCCGCGTGCGCGAACGCGAGACGGCACGCGGCGCCTACCACTCAATCTGCGGATCGGACGTGAACAGGGCGATCAAAAACGCGACAGGCAATGCCAGCGTGCTCAAGATCGCGAACATCGCGCTGAGGAGCCAGCCAAAGAACACAACCGACGCCGCGCCAAGCCCTTTGGTCTCTTCCTCGAAAAACATCGGTACGCCTTCCTTCTCCTGTCACGACCTCGGGCACGACCATCTGCATGAGAAGAGGCCGCGCTACAACCCAAGGTAATACTACAGTCCCGCCTCCGGGTTCCACCTGCGCCATCCCATCTCGCGGACCAGCGCCCTTGTCGCGCCCCGAGAAGCCCCATATCCTCACGCCGGGGAGACGCCGCGCCTGCCCTGCTTGGCGGGCCCGCATGGCTTCGGGTATGCTTGCCCGCATGACCAGGCAAGCCCCCCTCTTGTTCTGCGCGGCGGCATTGTTCGCCGCATGTGCGTCGCGCGAGGTGGTCGTCGTGTACAGCCCTCACGGCGCGGATGTGCTCCGCGACTACGAGAAGCTGTTCGAAGAAGCGTACCCGAACGTGGACGTCCAATGGATTGCCGCGGGCGCGAAAGAGGTCTACGGGCGTATCGCCGGTGAACGCAACCGCCCCGCGTGCGACGTGTGGTGGGGCGCGCCCTCGACCATGTTCATGCAGGCCGCCGACGCGGGCCTGCTCGCGACTTACCGGCCCACCTGGGCCGAACAGGCGCCGCCGGACGCGCACGACCCTCAGCACCGCTGGTACGCCACGTACCGGTCGCCGCTCGCCATCCTGTTCAACACGAACGGGCTCGACCGCGCACAGGCGCCGCAAACCTGGGACGACCTCCTCGACCCAAGATGGCGCGGGAAGATCGTCCTGCGCAAACCGCTCGCGTCCGGCACGATGCGCACGTTCCTCTGCGCCATGGTCGGCCGCGCCGGCAACGAAGACGACGGCATCGCGTGGCTGAAGCGGCTTCAGGAGTCCGTGGTCAGTTCGCCCGAGAGCCCGAACCTGCTCTATGACCACATCAAGCGCAATCCGGACTGCATCAGCGTGTGGCTGCAGCCGGACGTCATCATGCAGCGCGAACGCAACGGGTTCCCCTTCGATTGTGTCGTGCCGCCGCAGACGCCCGTGCTCCTCGATGCCATCGCCATCGTCAACAACGCGCCGCATCCGGAATGGGCCCGCGCGTTCTACGAATTCGTCACCTCGCCCGAGGCCCTCGCGCAGCAGGCCCGCGCCTACGCAAAAATGCCCGCGCGCAAGGACATCGACCCGGCGCAGCTTCCCGCATGGATGACCGGCGCCGTCATAGATCCTATGCCCATCGATTGGGCCGTGTTCGCCGCCAAAGAGGCCGCGTGGTGCGACCGCTGGGAACGCGAGGTATTCCGCGCGCCATGAGCAGCGTCCGGTGTGAAGCGCTCACGAAGATCTATCCCGGCGGCCAGGGCGGCATTCGCGACCTGACCTGCACCATTGACCAGGGCGAGTTCTTTGCGTTGCTCGGCCCGAGCGGCTGCGGCAAAACCACCACGCTCCGGCTCATCGCGGGCCTCGAGACACCCGACACCGGCGCCGTCTTCTTCGACGGCCGCGACGTCACGGCCGCGCCGCCCGAGAAACGCAACGCGGCGATGGTCTTCCAGAGCTACGCGCTGTTCCCGCACATGAACGTGTTCGAGAACGTGGCGTTCGGCCTGCGCGCGCGCAGGATGCCCAAACCGGATATCCGCGAACGGGTCGCGGAAGCGCTCGGCTACGTCCAGCTCGAAGGCATGGAAAAGCGCCGCGTCACCGAACTGAGCGGCGGCCAGCAGCAGCGCGTCGCGCTCGCCCGCGCGCTCGCGGTGCATCCCGCGATCCTGCTGCTCGACGAGCCCCTCAGCAACCTCGACGCAGAACTGCGCCACGCCACCCGCGCGCAACTCGCCGAACTGCAGCGCCGCCTCAAGATCACCGCCGTATACGTCACGCACGACCAGGAAGAGGCGCTCGCGCTCGCGGACCGCATCGCCGTGATCAAGGACGGCGCCGTGCACCAGATAGGCGCGCCCGGTGAAGTGCTCCATCAGCCGGCTACGCCGTTCGTCGCGTCCTTCCTCGAACGCCAGCGCCACGCGCCGGACAAGCCGTGAAAGGGCCCCTGATTTGCGCATGCCCTTGATAGCCGCATCACTCGTCCTCGTATCGTGCCACGCCTTCGCCTGGGGCCCCGCCACGCACGCATACGCCGCCCTGCGCATTTTCGGTCCGGACGCGCCCGAAGCGGTCTTGGGCTCGACCCTGCCCGATTTCAACGGCGCCGCGCGCCTGCGCCCCGAGGTCGACCGCGTCATCAAGCGTTTGACTCACCACGAATGCGAGCGCCTGGCCCCGTCCCCGTTTGCCGCGGGCTTTGCCACGCACAACGGCGCCTGGGGCGCCGACCTTTACGCGCACAGCTACGGCAAAGAGGCCGGCGCCGACTACTACGCCACGCGCAAGATCAAGGAACTCAGCGAAAAAACCGGCCTGAGCCTCAATCAGTCCGAGGACACGTTTGAAGCCGCCATGGACATGCAAATCGCCCTCGACTGCGGGCCCCAACTCGGCCAGGCGCTCTTGGAAGCCGCGCGCAGCGTCGGCCCCGAACAGGAGCAAGCCATTGTCGACGCATTCGCCGCGCCGCTGGCCGAACGCGTCCCTGAACTGCGCCCCGGCGAGGCGGAAAGCATCCTGCGCTGGGCCTTTCGCGCGCACAAGACCCTGATGGAGGCCTTCGCCATTCAACTCATGCAGGACCGCGCCTACATGTTACGCATCGGCGCGCCCTTGCTCGCCCGCCACCTGAATTGCGACACGCCCACGGCCCGCAATTACCTCGAAACCGCGCTGGAACTCTGCGCCGACTGGCGCGAACCCCTCAACGAAATCGCTGAGAACGTCCGCGATGTCCTCGAAGACCAGGGACGCGTGAAGTAACCCCCATCCGCGCCCTGAGACCGCGCCGGCCCGCCATGCCCACGGGGGCGCGTGATGGACGAAATGGAGGGAATGGACCTCTTGCTCGTTCCGCGTTCCCTTCTTCCTCGCCCCTCATCCCTCCCCGGGCCGCAGCGCCACGAACGCGTCGTAGTTCGTCTCGTAAATCTTGCGGAGCACGTCGGGCTCGAGGGCAAGGCCCCGCAATTGCCCGTAAGGGTTCTTCGTGCCGGGGTAGTCATATGGCGAGCCGTCAGCGGCCATCCAGAAGTAGTAGACGTCCTTCTCAAGCATTTCGCGGCAGGCGCGCAGCACGGATTCGATCCACGCCTCCGTTTTCTCGGCGTTTCCCGTTACCACCATGTCCGTACCCCAGAGAATGCGGTCCTGGTACTTGATAATTGCGTCACGGAACGCCGGCACGTTCGCGCTCACGACTTCAAGCCCGTGTACGAGGATGTTCCGCGTGCCCCAACTGCAATCGGTGTACACGCCGGGATACTGGTCGAGGATTTGCCAGAACTGGTTCCAAGCTTCACCGCCGGGCCGGTAGAACGTGACCCCGAAATGCGGGACGATTACCTTGAGCCTCGGGAACCGCTCCATGACGCGCAAAAACTCCGCGAGGAAATTGGGTTTGCTCAAATTGATGTGCCAGCAGATAGGGAAGTTGTTCTGCTCGCAGAATTCGTACACGGGCATCATGACCGGGTCGTCGAGGGGCCGGTCATAGAAATTGCTGTGCCCCGTATAGAGCTTCAGGCCGTGCACCCCCGCGGCCAGGTACTGCCGCAAGAGGTCCTCCTTGTTCTCGTCGTCGGGGTGTATCGCGCAATAGGTGACAATCTTGTCCGGAGCCGCGTGCTCGCAGGTCAGGATTTCGTTCGTGTTCCACGCGTTGCCCCGTCTCGGGTCGTTTCCTTCGCCTTTCAGCGTGTAGTCAGAACTGGCAACTAACACCGTGCGCACGATCCCCAGCCGCTCCGCCGCGGCCAGGTACTTGTCCAAGTGCTTTTGTTGATACAGGTGGTCGTGCGCGTTCACGATGCGGTATGCGGCCAGCCCCGGGTCCGCTTCCGGAACCGACGACGTATCCAACGTGTGCTGCGTTTCGCCTGCGCCGCTTTCCCGCGCAGCACCAAGCTCCTGGCGGGTCCGTTCAGCCAGTTGGTCCACGTTGCCCTTGTACACAAAATACAGGGCAACATTGGATGTGAGCAGGAACACCGTCAGGGCGAAAAGGACCGGCCGGGACAGGTCCCGTCTTGCCGTTTTGGTTGGCTCCAGGTGTTCCGGCATGCCCACTCCTTCGAGTTCGAAGTCCATCCCTGAACCGGATAATACAGAATCGTGTCTCCGGATGCCACGCAAGACAGGCGGGCAAGTTGCTTTGCGCGTGCCGCCGGATTACGATCACGCGCACGCGTTGCTTGTATGGGCGTAAGGGAGGAACGCTTCGTGAGCATGGAAAACGTGGAAGCTGGGGAGCAGCTGGTCAAACAGGACCTGATTACCCAGGAAGAACTCGCCGAGGCCCGCGAACGCGCCGCGCGCTCGGGTATCCCCTGGTACAAACAGCTTATCCAGACAAAGAAGGTCTCTTTCGGCGCGCTCGAGAGCGTATTGCGCTACGAGTTTCATCTTCCTTCGACCAAGAGCAAACAGCAGCAACTTGGCGACACGCTCGTCGAAATGCAGGCGATTACGCCCGCGCAACTCAAAGAAGCCTTGGTGGAGCAAAAACGCACGGGACGCCTGCTCGGCAATATTCTCCTCGAACTTGAGTATGTGTCCGAGGAAACAATCGCTCGTGCCCTCAGCCGCCAGCAGAATCTGGAATTCGCGTCCGTCGAGCGTACCCCAAGCGATCCTGAGGCCCTGGAAGCCGTCCCGGAAAGCATCGCTCGCAGTTACCAGTTCATCCCGATTACCATCGAAGGCGACAAGGTCACCGTCCTGGTCGCGGACCCCGGCTTGCGCAGCCGGTTGGACAATGCCGGAATCCTCATCGGAAAACGTCTGTATCCTGTCCTGACCTCCGTGCCTGACATGGGCACGGAGATCGAACGGCGTTATGGAGCCTTGCGCAGAGGCGACCCCGGCGTTCTGCCGCGCGAACCGGCTCAAGCGCCCCGAGAACACGAAGCACACGCCGCCAAACCTTCCGAAACCGCAAAAAAGGGGATGCACATGACACACGAAACAACGACGGCCCGCGCGCCCGCTGAACCGTCGCGATTCGAAGAAATCGCGCAGAAGGCCTCCGGAAGTACGGTCATTAAGCTGGTCTCAACCATCATTGAAGGCGCTGTGAAGTCCGGCGCAACGGATGTTCATCTGGACCCGCAGGACCCGGAGATGCGTGTGCGCTATCGCATTGATGGCGTGCTGCACGACATCATGAGCATCCCGGAGAATATCGAACTCGCCGTCATCTCCCGTATCAAGATTCTGGCGGATATGGACATTACCGAGACACGCCATCCTCAGGACGGTCACATCAGCATGGATATTGCCGGCCGCGAATTCGACGTGCGCGTCGCCACACTGCCGACCTACCTTGGCGAACGGGTTGTGCTGCGGCTGCTGGACCAAACGTCCATTCTCTCCGGTATCAAAGACCTTGGACTCGAACCGGATGACGAGGAGAAGTTCTCACGTCTGATTAACCAGCCCTATGGCATGATTCTCGTGACGGGACCCACGGGCAGCGGCAAGACCACGACGCTCTACGCCGCTCTGAATCAGAAAAACGTCTTGACCGACAGCATCGTGACGCTCGAAGACCCTGTAGAATACCAACTTTCGGGAATAAATCAGGTCCAAATCGATACGGATATTGGACTTACGTTCGCTGCGACGCTGCGCGCAACGATGCGCCAGGATATCGATGTGCTGCTGGTTGGCGAGATTCGCGATGCCGAAACCGCGCACATTGCCATTCGTGCCGCCATGACCGGTCACCTTGTTTTCAGCACGCTGCACACAAATGACGCCCCGGAGGCCATCAGTACCCTGCGAAACATGGGTATTCCATCTTACCTGATATCCAGCGCGCTCAGCGCCGTCATAGCGCAACGTCTCGTGAGAAAGGTCTGCCTGGCCTGCCGCCATGCATTCAAGCCTTCCGCTGACCTCCTGCGCGCTATTGGACTTCCTGCTACGGTCAAGAAACTCTACGGCGGCACGGGATGTGACGCCTGCTATCACACAGGCAACCGGGGAAGGACCGGCATATTTGAAATTCTGGAAATTACGCCCGAAATTCGGAAGCTTATCGCGGCTGATTCCGGAACGGACCGCATCGTAGAAGCCGCTCATCTGGTCACCATGGGTGAAAGATGCCGCCAAAAGGTCAAAGCCGGAATCGTGGAACCCAAAGAGTATCTGCGAGTTATACGCCAGTAGCCATCGGCTGCGTTGTTCGCTCGCAGCCGCCCTGTGGAAAACTTGTGCAAAAGATCCACCATGTATGATGCGGAATCATGTTCCGCGGACCTGGTTATGGCACACAAGACGCTCTGAATAAGGGTGTTATGTGTTGCAGGCACAGGTCTTGAACAAAGAGGCATGCTGACGTAACATATTATAAATAAACGTCTTACAACATTCCGGAGCAGGCTTGCCACAGAGTGTGCGACCATGAAAGACGTAGTTTCACAAGCATATGGAAAACTCGCTCAAAGCTGTCGTAACCCCTTGCGGCAGTTCAAACAACGCCTGTGGATAACTGCGGCGGACTCCGTGGAACAGACCGACGAAATAGCCTTGTGAAAAAGACTTGACGTACCAGGGGAAAAGAGAGTATGAAATCCCCGCGCCAAAAGAAGCGGATGCCTTACTGCCCGGCTCTAGCAGAGGTTAATCCCCTGCGTGTGGATATGCCGATGCGATATTGCACAGGTTTATCCACGCCGAAACCAGATGAAAAGAAACTGTTTACGCCGATATTCACACAAAATGGCGTATGACTACTATGTACTACGGAATATATTAATTTAAAAGTCATTCTATACAAGGGAAAACTAATCCACACGGGAAATACCGCCAAGCACATAGGAACCTTCTGGTCCGGTTTCGGGAATTAGTCCAAGAGAGCCGGGTTGCAAAGGTCCCTCGGGTAAGGTTATCTTGGTTGCGTGGTAGGGAGACGCTCGCATGAAGATCACTATTCCTCGGCAAGACCTTCTTGATACCGTAAACAAGGTTAAGACGGTGGTGCCTTCGAAATCCGCCTTGCCCATACTGTCGCATCTGTTGATCGAAACGGTGGGCGCGGGCATTCGCGTCAGCGCCACCGACTTGAAAGTGAGTATTCAATGTAGTGTGGATTGCGATGTGCGCACGGAGGGGGCGCTTACTGTTTCTTGTCAGCGTCTGGCTTCAATCCTGATGGAACTGCCCGACAAAGAAATTACACTGACGCTTGGCGAGAACAACATTGTCGAGCTTGCCTGCGGCCGGATTCACACGAAGCTTTTCAGTATGCCGGTAGACCAGTTTCCGCCTATCCGGGATTTTGAGGGTGTAAAGCCCTTGGTGTTCAAGCAGGGTGTTCTCCGTGGTTTGTTTACAAAGACCTCGTTCGCCATCTGCACGGACCAGGCAAGATACAATCTGACAGGATTGTTGTACGAGATTATCGGTGGGCGGCTGACCGTGGTGGCGACGGATGGCAGGCGGATGAGCCTGTGTTGTGAAGAAGAGGGTATCCCGGATGATATCGAGACGAAGGTTATTATCCCGGCGAAGATGGTAAATGAACTGCAGCGCCTCCTCGGTGAGGATGACCCTGTGGAGGTGTTTATCGATGAAAGTCAGGCGGCTTTTGTGTTCAATTCGCTGCGGATGGTGACTTCCCTCATCGAAGGCAACTTCCCGAACTATGACATGGTTGTTCCCAAGAAGCACGACAAGGAAGCCATTCTGGGTACGGCTCAGTTTATGGAAGCGATGCGCCGCACGCGCACGATGACGAATGAGAAGTTCAATTCCGTCCGTCTCAAGATTGCCGGGCCGACGATGACATTCCGGGTAGTCACGCCTGAGGTCGGCGAATACGAAGAAGATATGGAAATTACCTATGACGGAGAGAATGTCGAAATAGCGTTCAACCCGGACTTTATAATCGACGTGCTCCGGCATATGGACTGTGAACGTGTCTGTCTTGTATTGCGCGATGCAATGAGCCCTGGCGTTCTTAAACCATATACGGATGCGCCTCTCGACAGCTACATCAATGTTATCATGCCCATTCGTATTTGACGCGTGGTTGTTCGCTTTAAGCGTGTGTCCCCGCGATAGACGCCGGTCCGGTAATAGGCAGTCATGATTTGACTAAGTGATTTGACTAAGTGCCGTCATGCATTCTGTAACACGACGCTTTTATTTGCACACCTATTACTGATCAACGGGTCTCATGACGCATGCTAACGGAAGCCCTTTTCCAGCCTTTTACCCCTGTACATTTTCTTGTTCTTTTTTTGATGTTTCTTCTAAACGGTATTGTTTTGTTGCTCCCCAAACTTGCGCCAGGCAAACACGCTGTTCGAAACGTTGCGTATGCAATCGCGATTTTCATGCTTGCACAGGAATTGGTGGATCGCGGCGGGCATTATTTCCTTAACCGGGAACCTCTTGCGCACGTCCTTCCTTTTCATCTGTGTGGCATGTCCGTGTTTCTCGTTCCTGTCATGTTGATTACCAGGAATCAGCTGCTACTTGAGGTTCTTTATTATTGGGGACTTGGCGGCGCGTTGATATCGCTCATTACACCCGAGGTGGCTTTCCCTTTTCCTCATTTCTTGAACGTAACATTTTTTACCAGCCATACCCTGATTATCACGGGAGTCATTTATGCCATCCTCTATTACGAAATGAGGCCGCGACGGGGCTCGATTGTCAGGGTCTTTCTGATCACCGCGACCTATGCTGCCATCGTAGCCCCGCTCAACGTGCTGCTTGGAACCAACTACCTGTACATCTGTAAGAAACCGGCAGGCTTGTCTGTCTTGGATTTTCTGGGACCTTGGCCCTGGTATCTGCCGGGCATGATTCTCATTACGTGCCTCGTCTTTGGTCTGCTATATATGCCGTACTGGATACATGATATCTGTCACGGAAAAAACGGCCGTGAGCAGGTTACCCGGCCGCTGGACGCAAACGAATAGACAGTCCCGTAATCCCGTCTATATATTGGGACATTGTGCATGAACCGCCTGCGCAAACGTGCGTCTGTTTTCTTGCTGATTGGTCTGGCCACATCAGTGGGCGCGGACGCGCTGCACCCGTTCCCGGGCGTAGAACTGGCCCATATCCAGACAGCGTCACCCGAGCCAGTCTCTTACTTTGTTGTCAAGGTTGATATGACCTTGCTTGGTCTGCGTTTTACCGCTACGGCGCCTAATGGCGACGGCCCGCGAGACACCTGGACGGAAACGACACGCGAGTTCGTGCAGCGCACAGGTTCCCAAATTGGAATCAACGCAAGTTTCTTCGCAAATGACGGCGAATCTCATACCGATATTCTTAGCCTGAGCGTCAGTAACGGCGTCCCTTATTCACCATGGAAACAGAGCATGCCCTGTGGCATCAACATCAGTGAAGACAACACAGTCACATTCATTGAACCTGCGATTGCCTTACCTACCGGATACGAGTGCAACCCTTCTGTCACGCTTTACAATGCTATAGCGGGGAACCTATGGCTTGTGCGCAACGGCAAGAATGTCACGGCGCCCGAGGGAAAGCGTCATCCGCGCACGGCAATAGGAATCACCCGCGACAACAAGCTGGTGTTACTCGTCGTTGATGGCCGCGCCCCGAGCTACAGCGTGGGCATGACCTGCCATGAACTTGCCGAGACACTTCTGCGTCATGACGCAGTGGACGCGCTCAATCTTGACGGCGGCGGTTCTTCCACCCTTGTAATCGCCGATCCGGAGCCGCGAGTGGTAAATATTCCGATGCCTATTGAACTGCCGGACAGGCCGGGCATGACTCCGCATGCCGTTGAACGAAAGGTTGGCAATAACCTGGGTATCCTTGTGCCACGCGGCGGCGGTGCAGCAGGGGCTGAGGAAAAATAGGGTCTGCGTGCCATTGCCGTAGCTCAACAAGAGCGGGAACCTTCATGGCGCCGCGTGGTATTTCTGTTATACTGCGCACGCAATCCGAGACTGAGCATCTGATGAGTCCTTTTCGCATACTTCAAAGATTGTTCTTTGCCTCATTATGCGCTGCGCTGGCCTTGACGGCAGTAGCGCCGGCGGCGGCGGACGCCGGCGCGGACACAGCCGGGCGTGTCTTTGAGGATGTAGGCAGGGCGCTGAAATCCGTGATGGGACGCGGATATGACGCAGGCACGGCCGATGACGCGCCCTCTGCCACGCGCACCATCGAAGAGCGGTACCCCGTGGGTTCCCGCGCGACCGTGTTGCTCCACCATGAATTCGGGGCCGTGAATATTACGTCTTGGGATCAACGCGTCGTGCAATGCCTGACCAAGGTCTCCGCCACGGCCGAATCACGTGAAGCCGCGGCAAAAGCAGTCGAAGCCGTGCAGATCTTCGCGGAAAACAGTGGCAATACGGTCTCTATTCGCGCGTTGCCGGTGGATGCTGACCCAAGCCCCGGCATCTGGGGTATCTGCCTTAACCTGGAGGTGAGCGTTCCCAGGGATGCGGCGCTGATTGTTGATGAGCGCTTTGCTGATATCAGCATTACAGGCCTTGGCGGGGACCTGACCGCCGACGTCTGGCACGGCGACATCACCCTGAATGAAATGGGCGGCCACGTGGATGTGCGCGCCCGAGGCAGACAATCGTTGACGGTGTCGGGGCTGCGGATGGGGGGCGCCTTCAGCCTCATCGACACAGAGGCGGCGCTCAGCCGCATTGGCGGCGAAACGCGGATTCGCGCTTCGGGCGCGTCGTTGACCGTCGACTCGCCGGAACGGGGCACAGCCTTGGACATCACGGCGGAAGGTGGCCGCGTACGGCTGCAATTCCCGGAGCAAACCGACCCGGACCTGAACGCCGTCGTCCGGTTTGGCACGCTGGAGTCCAACTGGCTCGAAACGGCCGCACAGGGCCCGGTGATATCGCTGCGGCACGAGCCGTCCGGCGCAATGTATCGGGCCGCTGTCGACGCCGCTTTCTGTGACGTGGCGCTGCTGCGCGGAAGCGCTCCCGCGGAAACCCGGCCCGCCCCCAAGGCCTATGCCGGCATGAGCATGTTTCGCGAGACGGTCTCTCGCACCGAGTCAGCCGGCCCGGGCACCACCCTTAGTGTGGAGGCGAACGCAGGCAGCGTACGCATCGAAGGGACGGATGCCGCGGAGATTGCCATAACGGAGGAGCGCACCGTGTGGACTGTGTCCGCCGTTGATGCGCCCCAGGCGTTGAAGCGGCTTGATATCCAGACCCGGCGGGAAGACGAGAAACTGCTTTTGACAACAAATGCGCTGCCCGCGGAAGACCCGGTGACCCCGCGTGTGCGCGTGGACCTGGTCATCCAGTGCCCGAGGAGCGTGCCCGTGCAGGTGAGGACTCGCGACGGCGTGACGGCCGTCGCGGGAATCTCGGCGCCGGTCGACGTGCAACAGGAAACGGGCCGTGTGCATGTGTCGGAAACCGCCGGCGATGTCAGGGTCCGGAATACAGACGGCGCCGCGGAAGCGCTGCACTGTTCCGGCAATCTGGATATCGCGGTAAGCGAAGGTGATATCCTCGTCCAACAGAACGCCGGGACTGCTGCGCTGGCCTGCACGGAGGGGAAAATCCTCGTTGAGGCGCCGAAAGCCGCCGTCACCGCGCGCATGAAGAGCGGCGACGTACGAATCCTCGCCGTCGACGGCCTCTACGGCGACCTGGATGTGACCGCGGAATCCGGAAACATCAGCGTAGCCTTGCCCGAAACGCCGGACGCGGACCTGAGCGTCACGGCCTCCGGCGGTGTGGTCTACAGTGCCATTCCCCTGACCGGCTCTGTCTCGAATGACCGCCAGGAATTTCACGTCCTGCTTAAGGACGGCCAATACCGGCTCCGGCTTGAGGCGCGCGATGGGGACGTGCGCATCGATTGAGCCCAGGCAGCGTCTCGGGGCGCGCCGTCCGCGCCTGACTTCCATACCCATCCGGCAATTTGCTTCCTAAACGTAGAATAACTAGTATTCGTCTTTTTGTCGGGCTCAGCGCTTGAACCGGGGCAGGTCCCGGTGTAGAATACATCCATCTTGTCCCCTGAGGCATTTCAGCCGGTCTTCCCAACGAGAGAGGTGTTGCATGCAGACTGCGGACCGCTTGAAGAAGGTGCCGCCGTACCTGTTCATGACCTTGCGCAACAAGATCAATGAGGCGCGGGCGCAGGGCGTCGATGTGGTCAGCCTGGCAATCGGCGACCCCGTGGACCCGACGCCGCAGCGGGTCATTGACCGGCTTTGCGCCAGCGCGCAGGATCCGGCGAACCACCGGTACCCGACCGACGAAGAGTGGGGCATGCTGGCCTTTCGCGAGGCGATTGCCCGGTGGTACCAGCGCCGTTTCGGGGTGGTTTTGGACCCGAAAAAGGAAATCGTGGCGCTGATTGGCTCGAAAGAAGGGTGCCACCACTTCGCCTTGGGTGTGATTAACCCCGGTGACCTCGTACTGGTCACGGACCCGGGTTACCCCGGTTACCGGCCCAGCATCTGGTTCGTGGGCGCTGAACCGCATCCGGTCCCGATGCGCGAGACCAATGACTATCTTGTCGACTTTTCGCAAATCCCTTCCGATGTGGCGAAGCGCGCCCGCGCGTTTTACCTGAATTATCCGAACAATCCGACGGGCGCGGTAGCGACGCGGTCCTTTCTGAACGACCTCGTGGCGTTCGCGAAGGCGTACGATATCGTCATCTGCTACGACAATCCCTACGCCGAGGTGGTTTTCGGCGTCGAGCGGCTCAGTTTTCTGGCCGCCGAAGGGGCTCGGGAAGTCGGCGTCGAACTGAATTCCCTTTCAAAGCCCTATAACATGACCGGCTGGCGGATAGGTATGGCCTGTGGCAATCCGGACGTCATCAAGGCCATTGCCACTTCGAAAGCCAACACGGATTCCGGCGTATTTAACGCCGTCCAGTACGCAGGCATCGAAGCGCTCGACCATTGCGACGATTTTATTGCGCACATGCTCGCCGTTTATGGCCGCCGCCGCGAGAAAACCCTGGCCGTCTTGTCGGAACTCGGCTGGCCGCGCCCCGCGCCGCCGGGAACGTTCTACCTGTGGGTGCGAGTTCCCGATGGGCACACGTCGGCGTCGTTCTGCGAGTTCCTCTTCGAGCGGTGCGCCGTTGTGGCGGCGCCGGGAGCGGCTTACGGCCAATACGGCGAGGGCTATGTCCGCTTCTCGCTTACCGTTGAAGATCACCGCCTGGACGAGGCGCTGCAACGCATGCGCGCGCAGCTGCCGCGTCAACGTTTCTAAGGAACATCACTTTCCGAACGTCCAGACCTGATGCAAACCCCAAGTCCGGCCCGCCTTTGGCCAGAGAGAGTTGTAGAACCGCCATGAGCCTTTTTGGAGTACAGATTCCCGTATCCAGCATTCATGTCATCCCTGCCGGAACATCCAAGGCCGATGCATTGGATATTCTGGTCGGCGCAGTTGCCCGCACCGGCGCGACCACCGACCGGGACGCCTTGCAGCAGGCCGTGCACGAGCGCGAGGCCGTCATGAGCACCGGCATCGGCGGGGGCGTCGCCATCCCGCACGTGCGCATCCCGCAAGTCCGGTGCGCCAGTATCGCGGTGGGCGTCGCGCCGGATGGCATTGAATATGGCACGCTCGACAACAGCCCCGTGCACATTCTGGTCCTGTTTGCCATGCCCGAAGGCGCAGACAAGGAATACCTGCGCCTGCTGGCGCAGGTCATGGCCGCGCTCAAGAATACGGCGGTCTACGAGCGCCTGGTCGCCTGCCGCACGCCGGAGGAGGTGCATGCCGTGCTTGAAGGGAACCCCGTGTAGCCGCGCCGGTTGCCGCGCAGAGACTTCATGGTTTCGCCGCGGTGGCGTAGCGGTACACCGCGATAACTTCTTCGCCGGGCCGTTTGACCAGGCGGAAACCCAGTTTCCGGCATAATTCGAGCATGCGCCGGTTCTCGGGCAGGATCGTGCCTATGATGAGTTCCAGGCCTTCCTCGCGGCCTATGTCGATAAGCCGCCCGAGCAGCGCCCGGCCGAGTCCCAGTCCCTGGCAATGGTCGCACACGACCAGCGCGAAATCCGCCGCGTTGGAGCCGGGGACACGGTTCAGGCGGCCCACAGCGACAATTTCTGGCGCGCCCGTGCCGGGATGTTCGCGCTCGGCCACGATGCCCATGTCGCGGCTGTAGTCGATCGAACACATGCCCGCGAGCGTCTCATGCTGGACCCGCAGGCTCAGCGGCACCGGCACCAGAAACCGGTAATACACCGAGTCGTCGGACAGCGCCTCGTGAAACGCGACCATCAGCGGTTCGTCCTCCGGGCGTATTGGGCGGAACGTGATCGGCGCGCCTTTGACCGTCTCGCGCGTAACGTATTGTTGCGGATAGGGCCGAATCACGGGTTTGGGAAGGCGGGCATCCGGCAGCGAGGGCGGATGCAGAATGATCGCGGCGTCCAGCGCGACGAGCACGTTTGGCCCCGCGAGCATCGGGTTGATGTCGATGTCCCGGATGCGCGGGTTTTCCATGACCAAGCGGCTGAGCCGGGTCAGGACGTGTTGCAGGGGCCGCACATCGACCGGGCGCCGGCCGCGGAATCCTTGGAGTGCCTTGTAGACGCGGGTCTGCTCCATGAGGCGCAATGCCAGGCTCGAATTGAGCGGCGCGAGGGCCACGGCGCGGTCACGCAGCATTTCGACCAGCGCGCCGCCCGCCCCGAAGAGGATGACGGGCCCGAACTGTGGGTCTACCGTACTGCCCAGGATTAACTCATACCCTTCCGCCGTAACCATGGGCTGCACTGTGACGCCCAGGAAATCCTCCTCGGGAAAACGCCGGGACAAGGAGCGGTACGCCGCGCGAACCTCGGTTTCCCGGCTCAGGTGCAGCCGCACGCCGCCCCGTTCCGATTTGTGCACCACCGAATCCGAGTGCACCTTCAGCGCCACGGGGTAGCCGATGGCCGCCGCCGCCGCCACTGCGTCTTCTTCCGTCTCGGCGATGCGCGTCTCGACCACCGGGATGCCGTACGCCGCCAGGACCGCCTTTGACTCCGCCTCGCTCAACTGCACGCGCCCTTCCCGGTGCGCCGCTTCGACAATAGCGGCGGCCGCGGCGCGGCCGGGCGCGTCGTCCTCCGGCGCGGGCGAAGGCGTTTCGTACAGGCCACGCAGGTTGTAGGTGTAGCGCCACATGTAATAGAAGACGCGCGCGGCAATGTCCGGGTACGGAAACGTGGGAATGCCCGCCTGCTTGAGAATGGCTTCGGACGTCGCCAGCGCCACGCCGCCCATGAGGCATGCCAGCATGGGCTTGTCGCGCGGGATTTGCAGTGTCTTGAGCCGTTCCGCCGTCTGCGTCGGGTCGATCATCGCCTGCGGCGTGAGCACGAGCAACAGTCCGTCGCTCTCCGGATTGTTCGCAGCGATCTCGATGGTCCTCGCATAGCGGTCGAGGTCGGCGTCGCTGAACACGTTGATCGGGTTGCTGTGGCTCCAGTGCGGCGGCAACACCTTGTCCAGCGCGTCCAGCGTCTCCGGCGAGAGCGGCGCGAGTTCCGCGCCCACGTTCAGGAGTGCGTCCGTCGCCAGGATGCCGAACCCGCCGGCATTCGTGAGGATGGTGAGCCGGGGCCCTTTCGGGCGCGGCTGCAGACCCAGCACTTCCGCCATGCGGAACAGGCTCTCGATGTCGCGCACGCGCAGGACGCCGGAACGCCGGAACGCCGCCTCGAACACCTGGTCGCTGCCCGCGAGCGCGCCCACGTGCGACGCGGCGGCGCGCGCCGCCGCCTCCGTTTCACCGCCTTTCAGGATGATAATCGGCTTCTTCAGCGATACGCGCCGCGCCGCGGAGAGGAACGTCTGTGCGTCGTCGATAGTCTCCATGTAAATGACGATACTGCGCGTGCGCAGGTCGTTGCCGAGATGGTCGATGAGGTCGCCCCAGCCGATGTCCGTCATGGATCCCGCGCACAGGAAGGCGCTGAACCCCACATTCGCGCGCAGGCTCCAATCGAGCACGGCCATGTTGAGCGCGCCGCTCTGGCTGATGAACCCGACCGAGCCGGGGCGCACCATGGCGTGCGCGAACGTCGCGTTCAGCCCTGAGATCGGGTTCATAATCCCGAAACTGTTCGGCCCCAGCACGCGCATCCGGCCCCGCTGCGCCTCGGCCAGGATGCGCTGCTCGAGGTCCCGGCCCGCCGCCCCGATCTCGCGAAAACCCGACGAGATGACCGCCGCCGCCTTGACCCCGGCATCGACGCACTCGCGCACGATGTCGGGTACAGTCGCCGCGCGCGTGGCGATAAGGGCCAAATCCACCGCTTCGGGTACGGAGGCTATCTTGGGATACGTGTGAATTCCCAATACGTTCCGGTATTTCGGGTTGACCGGATAGACCGTCCCGCCGAAGGGCGAACTGATCAGGTTCTGCACCAGCGCGCGGCCAATGCTCCCGGGACGGTCCGATGCGCCGATTACCGCCACCGACCGCGGCGCAAACAGCGGCCGCAGCGGCTCCCGCACCGGAAGCCGCTCGTCTGTCTCATGCTCCAACTCGTAGGTCATGCCCTGCTCCCTCAAGGCGCATACGATAACGGAAAGCCGTCCGCGAGGCTAGCTGGGCCGCGCAATCAGCGGAAAGAGACGTGAATCGGCGCGGGGCTCCATGACAACGCCTTGCCTCTGTTCGCGTGGCATCTAACGGAGCGGTCTATTTCAAAAAGCCGCCATTCTCAGTCTTCACGCTATCGCTGTTACCCGGAGGCCCATCTCGTTGTCTTCGATCCTGATGCGCTCGGCGGCCGCGCCGGGGGCGACGGTGAGGCTGGCGGCGAGCACTTCCCGGGTGATGGCGCCGCGGAATTCCTCGATAGTGTCCGCGATGGCGGGGTCGTCCGTCTGCACGGCCACGTCGATGCGCGCGTCGTAGTCGAGGCCCTGGTCCTTTCGGATGTTCTGGACCGTGTGGATGAATTCGCGGACCCAACCTTCGCGGCGCAGCAACTCGGTGACCTCCGTGGACAACACCACGACCATGCCCTTGCCCTGCGCGGCGGCAAAGCCTTCTTTCGCGGTCAGGCGCACCTCGACGTCGTCACCGGTCAATTCGAGGCGTTCGCCGTCCACGTCGATGTGTATCGCGCCCGCCTGCAACTGCTCGTAGAACGCCGCGCCGTCGCCGTCCGCCAGCGCCTTGGAAACGCCTTTCATCTTCTTGCCGAATTTGGGGCCCAACACCTTGAAATTCGGCTTCACTTCATAAGACACGTACTGTTCGGGCGCGTTCGTGAACTCGGCCTGCTTGACGTTCAGTTCTTCCATGATCAGGTCGAGATGCTTGGTCAGACCCGGCCGCTGGCTCTCGTCCGCCAGCACGAGTTCGCACAAGCCGAGCGGTTGCCGCACCTTGATGTTCTGCGAGCGGCGCGCGCTCAGGCCGAGGCTCACCGCCTCGCGCGTGGCGGCCATCTCGCCGAGCAGCGCGGCGTCGATCGAAGCCGCGTCAGCGTCGGGATATGCGGCCAAATGCACGCTTTCCGCTGCGCCGGGCAATGGCTTCACGAGCGTGCGCCACGTCACCTCGCTGAAAAACGGCAGGAACGGCGCGGCCAGGCGCGACAGGGTGAGCAGGCACTCGTAAAGCGTCCAGTAGGCGTCCGCCTTGTCCTGCGTCCACTCGGCGGCCCAGAACCGGGCGCGGCTGCGGCGCACGTACCAGTTCGAGAGGCTGTCGATGAACTCCGAGATCAAGCGCGCAGCGGGGTTGCACTCGTAGGCGTCCATGGCGCGGCGCGCCTCGATGGCCGTTCGCGCCAGTTCGTGCAGAATCCAGCGGTCAAGTTCGGCGCGATACGCGACGGGCGCATAAGGCGCGACGCCGTCCGGCGCACGCGGGACGCCGGACGTCTCCGCCAGGTCTGAAGGCCCGTCGAGCACCCGCGCGAGCACTTCGGCGGGCGCGCTTGCCGGGTCGAAGCCGTCGAGGTTCGCATAGATGGTGAAGAAACTGTAGACGTTGAACCAGCGGATGAGTACCTCGCGTTGCGCTTCTTCGACGTTGTGTTCGGAAAGCCGGCCCGTGCTCGTGGGCGGGTTCTTCGCGAAGAAACTCCAGCGCAGCGCGTCCGCGCTGTATCTCTCGAATAATACCTTCGGTTCGCGGTAGTTCTTGAGCCGCTTCGACAGTTTCGTGCCGTCTTCGCCCATGATGTGGCCGAGGCAGATGCACGTCTTGAACGGGTGCGGCCATGGCGCGTTGTGCCCGTGCACGACCGTGCTGATCGCGAGCAGCGCGTAGAACCAGCCGCGCGTCTGGTCGATCGCCTCGCTGATGAAATCCGCCGGGAAGTTCCCGTGGAAGCGTTCCTCGGAACCGGGCGCGTGCGGGTAGCCCCACTGCGCGAAGGGCATGCAGCCCGCATCGAACCAGCAGTCGATCACTTCGGGCACGCGCCGCATCCGCGCCGCCGGGTCTTTCGGGCTCTGGTATGTCACCGCGTCGATGTAGGGTTTGTGCACCTTCAGGTGGTCGCTGAAATCGGGGTGCGCCGCCTTCGTCTGCGCCCACATCTCCAAGCCCTGCACGTCCGTCTTCGCCAGTAGTTCCGCGTACGAGCCGATCGCTTCCATATAGCCCGTCTTTTCACAGACCCAGACCGGAAGCGGCGTGCCCCAGTACCGCTCGCGCGAGAGCGACCAGTCCACGTTGCTCTCGAGGAAATTGCCAAAACGCCCGTCGCGGATATGCTCGGGCAGCCAGGCAATCTGCCTGTTGTTCGCGAGGAAATCCTCGATGAACTGCGACGTCCGGATGAACCAGCTCTTGCGCGCGTATTGGATGAGCGGTTCGTCCTCCGCGCGCGGGCAGAACGGATAGGGGTGGCGGTACGTCTCTTGTTTGAGCAACTGGCCGCGCGCTTTCAGCAGCCGGATTACGCCCTTGTCCGCGTCTTTACAGAACTGGCCCGCAAACGGCTTCTGGTCGTGGGGGTCCGCGTCCGTCACGCGCTCGTCGAACGTGCCGTCCGGATTGACGTAGCAGAGAAAGCCGATGTTCTGTTCCTTGCAGATGCGGTAGTCGTCCTCGCCGAACGCCGGCGCGATATGCACGATGCCGGTGCCCGTTTCGAGGTCGACGAAATCGCCCGCGATGACACACCAGATGTCGCCCGGCGCGCCGGACCCTTCGATGGCCTGCGCCGGGCCGTAGTTGAAAAGCGGCATGTAGTGCAGGCCCAGGAGGTCGGCGCCGCGCACGGCGCGCAGCACCTCCGCGCCCTTCGGGAAATACTTCTCCACCAGCGGCGTGGCGAGAATGACAACCTCGTGAGAACCATCCTTCAGTTCCAGATTCACGAACGCATATTCGATATCCGCGCCGACGCATGCCGCGCAATTGCTCAGCAGCGTCCACGGCGTCGTCGTCCAGACGAGCAGGTGCGCCTTGACCCCGCCGAGGCCCAGTTGCGCCGCGCTTTCCGGCGTCAGCGTGAGCGCCACGGTGATCGCCGGGTCGTCCGTGTCCCGGTAGCCTTCACCGACCTCGCCCGCGGAAAGAGCCGTGCCCCCTTGCGCCCACCACCAGACCACTTTGTGGCCCTGATAGAGCAGGCCGCGTTCGAAGAGCTGCTTCAGCGCCCACCAGACGCTCTCGACGTAGCTCTGGTGATACGTCACATACGCCTCTTCCAGGTCGACCCAGAAGCCGATGCGATCCGTAAGCTCCTCCCACTCCTTTTGATACCGGAATACGGAGTCGATGCACGCATGATTGAACTGCTCGACGCCGTAGCTCTCTATGGCCGTCTTGCCCCCTTCCAGGATTCCCAGTTCCTTGCAGACCTCGATTTCGACGGGCAGGCCGTGCGTGTCCCATCCGGCTTTGCGTTCGCAATAGTGGCCGGTCATGGTCTTATAACGCGGGAAGATGTCCTTGACCGTGCGCGTAAGGCAATGGCCGGGATGGGGCAGGCCGTTCGCCGTCGGCGGTCCCTCATAGAACACGAATTTCGGCGCGTTCTTGCGCTGTTCCAGGCTCTTGTGATAGATCCCGCGCTCTTTCCAGAACCGGATGATCTCTTCTTCCGCCTTGGCAAATTGGAACGGCGTGGGCGCCGGCTCGAATACTTGCTTGCTCATGAAAATCCATCCTTACCCATCGAACAATTGCACGGGTGCCGCGCTGATCCTGTGAAACGCGCGCGGAGAGGCCGCCATGATGCCTTCCAACGCCAGCGGATTTCAACTGCTCCCGCTGTTTGGGGCCCGCGTCATGAAAGCGGGCGATAGACGAAAACATCCCTGCGCCAGGCGCGCGCGCTTGACGCGGGGACGGCGCGTTCTTCCGTGCGGTTCAGGTGTTGTCCGATGCGGATGCCAGCAGGACTGCCCCAACCGGTGCATGGCCCGCGGAACCGCTTCGGGTTCCGCGGACCGCAACGCCGCCGGATTATTCGTTCTTTATTTCGTCCGGGAATTTTTTCTGCAGCCGTTCGAAGAAGTCGCAGAAGCAGCCGAGCATGCGCGCCATGCGGTCCGCAACCATGTTCATGTGCACGGGCACGGATTTGTTCGGGATGTTGATGGTGCACTGGAACGCAATGTCGTTGTCGGTGTCCAGGTACACCTGCACGGGCCACACTTCCTGCAAGAAGGTGTTATTCATTTCGAGCAGTTCGGCACGATGTTCCGGCGTCTTCAGCGAGTCGGGCAGAATGTAATACGTGCGGATCTGGATGGCCCGTTCGACGGTCTCGCCCGAACTGCCGCGGTTGGACGGTTGCGTATCGATGAGGATCGACAGCCCCGGGCACTCGGGATCTTTGGCGAAATCGTAGTGCAGGATCATGTCGTCTCTGTTATCGCCGATATAGTCCACCCGCGCGTTCCATTGGAGCACCCGTTTCAGATAGGCCTCGATGGACCTCTCGGCGGAACTCTCGTCCTGCGTCACAAACAGGAGGTCTTCCGCCTTCGGCGCTATACCCCCGTCGCTCGTGCTTGCGGACTCCTGCGCCAGAACGCCGCTCTGCAGCAGCACCAGCGCCAATCCAGCGGCCAGTATCATCAACCATGCGCGCATAACCCGTACTCCTTCCATTGGCGGCATTCGCCCTTTGTATTACCGGACGCGATGCAGACTGCCCGTCTACGGCTGCCCGCTCATCGCGTCAATCCACGCTGCGGTGCGATTTCCCTCGTTCAACTCTTCTTCTGGCGCGGCCTGCCCTTGGGCGGCGCGGGCGCATTGCGAACCTCCTCCTTTCTGCCACGCAAATCCCGAGCTAAAATACAGACGCAAGATACGCCAAGCCCCGCCCCCTTTAACTTTCCCCGCGGCGGCCGCGTAGTGAAGACTCGAACACTCCGGCGCCCGCGCCGCGCATAGCCACGCGCGGCGCGGACGCGGAGAGGTTCACGCGGACAGCCTTTGTCTCAGTTTGTTGACAGGGTATAGCAGTTTGCGATGTTGCCTAGGTTTTTCACTTCGATCCGGAACGCGCCCGTCCAACGGGGTGTCCAACTCAGGATGCAGTAATCCGTGTAATCGTCGTCGGAATCGATCAGGTTGCCGTTTTCATCGTAGACGTAAGTGTCAAGGTCTGTGTCGCCGTCCCCGTCAACGATGACGACGGCCTGTTCTCCGGCGCGGAACGTGTCGATGAAGATGTCCGTGCTGTTCGCCAATACGCACGTCGAGGAAATGCCCGGGCCGGCGGTGCGTCCCTTGGAAACAGGCGCCTCGGGCTTTGCGGCGCGCATCGCCTCGATGCGCTGTTTCAGGGCCGCGTCATCGCCGGCAAGAGCGGCCGCTTCCGCCAGCAGCGACTCGACGGACGCAACCGGCGCTGCCTGCTTGTC
>JAGMZX010000072.1:26479-27712 GCA_018005585.1 Candidatus Hydrogenedentota bacterium
CAGGCGCCTCGGGCTTTGCGGCGCGCATCGCCTCGATGCGCTGTTTCAGGGCCGCGTCATCGCCGGCAAGAGCGGCCGCTTCCGCCAGCAGCGACTCGACGGACGCAACCGGCGCTGCCTGCTTGTCCGCGGTACCTTCCTGAGGCGCCACGCGCTCCCGTTCGCGCTCCTGCAGCGGCACGCCCTGCAGTATCTGCGCCGCCGCGATCAGGGCTTCGGCAGACTTGTTGGCCCGGCCCCAATCCGCCAACTGCAACGCGAGGGCCAATTGGCTCATCGCGCCGGACGGTTCCGCGGACGCCCCCGCGGCTTTTTCGGACCGGTTGGCGGCATCCTGCTTGTCCTGCGCCGCCGCGATGCAAACGAGGCCCACGCTGAGCACGGCAACGAGCATTAGGGTTACAAACGGCTTCTTGGTCATGTTCTGTCTCTCCTTATTGTATGTGACCACACACCTCACCACCAGGCCACGGTACCCAGGCAGGGGCAGGTGATAATCCGCTCCTCATACGGCACAAGAGACCGGCTTAACCCGCAGCCCGGGACTCCTGGTGCGTACTCAATCGTTCTTGATCTGGTCCGGAAACTTCTTCTGCAGGCGCGAGAAATAGTCGCAGAAACAGCCCAGCACACGGGCCATGCGGTCCGCCACCATGTTCATATGCACGGGCACGGACTTGTTCGGGATGTTGACCGTGCACTGGAACGCCACATCGTTGTCGGAATCCAGGTACACCTGCACCGGCCACACTTCCTGCAAGAAGGTGTTGTTGAGTTCGAGCAGCGCTGTACGGTGCTCTTGCGTCTTGAGCGCGTCGGGCAGGATGTAATACGTGCGGATGTGGATGGCCCGTTCGAGCACTTCGTTCGCATCGCCGCGGGAAGACGGCTGCGTGTCCACAAGGATCGACAGGCCGGGGCACTCGGGGTCCTTGGCGAAGTCGTAATGCAGGATCATGTCGTCGAAGTTTTCGCCGATGTAGTCCACCCGCGCGTTCCACTGAAGGCTGCGCTTGAGATACGCTTCAATCTTTCTTTCCGAGGAACTCTCGTCCTGGGCGACGAACAGCAGGTCCTCCGCCTTCGGCGTGATGGCGCCGTCTCCCTTGCTCTCGGCCTCCTGGGCCGGGAGGCCGCTCTGCATCAATATCGACCCCGCGAACACGAACACCAGCAACGCGCGCATGGCCCCTGCTCCTTATGGTTTTGGGCTTTCGCCCCCTTGAGAACAAT
>JAGMZX010000073.1 GCA_018005585.1 Candidatus Hydrogenedentota bacterium
TCTGCCTTGCGGGATTTCTCGGCCACTTCACCTATCAGCGTTCCGTGGACGCTGGTACGGACGACCTGTCCGCCCGGGGAAAGGGACTTCAGTCCGCTGTTTTCGGGCTCGTCGCCTTTCTTCCCGTCCCCTGGGAGTTGTTGCCCGCTCTGCATGATATTCCCAAACTCGAACTCCGGCTCGCGGTGCTTTTTGCCTGCTCGGCCAAATTCGGCGCATGGGTTTACCTACTGTCGGTCCTCGTGCGTTACTATTTTTGGAGTGGTCAAGCTGTATATCAGGGAATGTCCTCCGTGTTGCGGGGCAGCCACACGGTAGCACACTCGGAAGCAGTAAAATGGCCGGTTCAAGACGCTGTCAAGCGTGACAACCAGTCGGATGGGCAGGTGTCCACAATGTGCGGAGAGCTTCGCATTCATGACCCGGAGCAGGACCGCTCCTCACAAGAAGACGATTATTGAAGGCAGTCCGGGCTATACCGGGCGGGGCGGCGCATTTGTAATATAGATTACAATTATATTGCGTGCGTGTGTGCGCACTACCGGGGCCATCCGTTCCCCGAAGTGAGTCAACATCATGTCGTTACATATATATAACCCGTTTATTTTCAAAGAGTTAAACGCCGTGGTCCGGCGCGAATCGAGCGCCGTTACAGGCCCCTTGAACTGCTTTGCGATTTTGGGTAGACTGAAATCGCAGCCGAGGAGATGCCCGGTTGTCAGGGGATGGCGGAGGATGGGGTGTTCAGGGATTGTGACCCTGTGGTGCGTATGCCTGATGAGTGGGTCCGATGCAGGGGTGCTCATGCCAGGCACGCCGAGAGTTGAAGATACACAGTACGTGATACCGGTGGTCTTGTCCGGTTCCGCGGATGGTGTTGCAGCGTTGGATTTCCGCGTGCAATACGACCCCGAGGTCTTTGAGCCCGTCACTATCTCGACAGGCGCGGCCGCAGCCGCGGCCCAGAAACAAGTAACCGGGAATACGCCCAGCCCCGGCGACTATATCGTCGTCATGATGGGGTTGAACCAGACTACCGTATCACAAGGCGAAATTGCGCGCTTGGTCTTTCGCCAAGTTGGCGAAGCGGAAGAAGGCGTATCGCGGCTGACGGTGTTGGATACGACGCTCGCGACGTGGGACGGCACAGAGTTGCCGTCGGAAGGCGGCACCCGGGTCGTCCACACGGACCAGCCGGCAGACAACGCGGATGAGCCTGATATGCCGGACGCCGAACCCGGGAAACCGGAGCTTCCGACTGCCGGGGATTCGGCGGACGGTGCAGCCGGGCAGACGCCGGGCCGAAGGACGGTCAGGCCCGCGCCGGTAGTGGCGAGGGAGCGTAGGGCCCGCGTGGAAGCGTCACGGGCATCCGGGGAAGCGGCGGAAATGCCGGGCGGTGCGCGACATGGCGGCGGTGCCGGCACGGCGGAATTATCCGCTGCGGAGAGCGCGGCACAAGCGCACGAAGAGTTGATATCGGTGCTTCCCGTTCCGGGAAATGCGGGCCAGGAGACAGATGGCCCGGGAGCGGGACAGCAGTTGGGACACGAAGCGGAGACGGTGGTGGGCGCGGGCTTGGCGGAATCCGGGTCCGCGCAGACAGTTGAACAAGATGCAAGGGACAAAGACGCACGCGGAGGCTCAGGCGGAGCCGCGGCGGACGCTGATTCCCGCGGCCTGTTGATTGTTGCCTGCGTTGGCGGTATCTTGGTGGCGTTGGGCTTGGCAGTGTTTGTGCGGTCCAAATGGTTCCCTTGATGTCTGAAGCTGACTAAATCCTCTCCCGGTCGTACGAGTGCGCAGAAGGCGCAAGGACGCCCGGAGGGGTGAGATCCTCAGCGGAACTCTAGCGCCCTGCTAGAGTAACGCACCTCACCGGAGATGCCGGCCGCCCCCTACCGGCATCTCCCCTCCTTTTTTAGGCCCCTTTGGTGCGGTGTACCGCCGCGCACGGCGTGCGCCAGTCTCCTCCGCGCCGTAGGGACTCCGGGCGGCGTGGCGGGAATACGTTCCGCGCGTCCGCGGCGGGGGGCGGGTTCGCTGGATTCCACCTGTAATGAGGGGGCAGGAATGCCGTAGCGTGCGGGGGTGTTCTCTTTACTTGAAATTCGTGAAGTGAATCAGGTACTATAACGTCAAATAAGGGAGTGTTGTCTTTAGTGTGAGGCAGTAAAGCAACGCTCTTGGGATTTTAAATACCTTTTGAGAAAGGGGTTAGGAGCATGAAGCGTTTTTCGTTTGTTCTAGCGGTTGTGTTGGCGGTGGCAAGTCTGTCCCTGACCGGCTGTCCGAAACGGCCCGCGCTGGGCGTGACGGCGACCGTCCACCATTTTGGCGTGGACAACCTTGGCAACTATGAGACGACCTGGCAATTCGACGTGTTCAATGACGGCGCCAAAGGTACTACCTTGGTGTTCAACGTAACGACGGACCGCGGCTGGATTCAAGTGTCCCCGGTGTCGGGCACGAGCACGGGCGAGAATAACCCGGTGACTGTCACGGTCACGATTGACCGCGACTACGCGGAGGCGGCGAAGCTGATTCCCTCCTTTGCCACGGGCACCATTAATGTGACTTCGAGCGTTGGCGACAAGCGGATCACCGTGACGACCGCGCCCAACTACTTCTCCGAAGAGTTCGACAACGCTACAAACGTTGTGGACCTCGAAGGCCGGTCGTTTACCTTCACGCCTGATGGCAGCCTTAGCTACTATGGCGCGACGCAGGAAGAGGGCATCACGGAGTTTCCGACGGATCCCGCGGGCGGTCTGATCCTGGATTTCGCCGCGTTCGGCGACCCGGTGCGCGCCGTGCCGCTAGGCGGCAAGCAGCTCCCTTACTACGAAGGCAATTTCAACTCGATCTACATTTCGAGCCAAGGCTATGTGGGCATGGGCAATCCCGGCGCTCCGGCCACGTCGCCCGAGGACCACTTCGAATCGCCGCAGATCTCGCTCTTCCCGATGGACGCGACGGAAGGCGGCCTGGTCAGCCTGTTGCAGGATGCGCAGAAGGTCATCGTGACGTACGAAGGTGTGCCGACGCAGGATGAGTTGAAGCAGGGTCCGCCCGTGACCAACGATGTACAGTTGGAGTTGTTCTTTGACGGCGATATCCGCATCAGCTACCTGCAGGTGGATCCGGCGGCCGTCGGCGTGGTTGGGCTCTCGTCCGGCGCGGGCGAAGGCGGCCAGTTGCCGCCTGGCTTCGTCGATACGGACTTGGCGGGCATAAACACCGGCCCCGCGAAAGCCGCTTTCTAAGACCGGCCATACCAAACCGGAATGACGAGGCCCTTTCCCGCGCGCGGGAAAGGGCCTTTTGTTGGTGCGCCCGGGAGGGCGCGTCTACTTGAGGGTGCAAATCCCTTACAGGCCCGGCAGGAGGGACCGTTGCCCGGACGGCAAGGATGTTCACCGCGAGGTGGCATTGGAAGGAAGGCGCTATGAGACTGGTAGTGTTGGCGGCGGCCATCGCCGTTGGCGCGGAAACGGTTGCGCCCGCGCCAGCTCCCGAGACACAACGCGGTGCGGTGATGGCGGGGATGCAAGAGGTCATGGGGCTTTTGCCGGACGCTTCGCGCAAGGTGGCTCCGGACGCCGCCGTATTGGAAGAACAGGACTTCCCGAAGTACGTGCGCCGCACGATCACGTTCGCGGTTGAAGACTGGGACCGCCTGCCCGCGTATCTCCTGATACCGAAGAATGCCGCCTTGCCGGCGCCCGCGATGCTGTGCCTGCACCCGACGTCGCCGCTCGGCAAAGGGGTCGTCGTGGGCTATGGGCAGACGCCCAACCGCAACTACGCGATGGAACTGGCGGAACGCGGCTATGTGACGCTCGCGCCGGACTATCCGGGCTTCGGCGATTACGTCGCGACGCGCAAGGAATTGTATGAGCGGGGCTACGTGAGCTGCTCGATGAAAGGGATTTGGAATCACATGCGCTGCGTCGACCTGTTGCAGGGCATGCCGGAAGTCGACCCGGAGCGGATCGGCTGCATCGGCCATTCGCTGGGCGGACACAACACGTTGTTCGTGGGCGTATTCGACCCGCGCATCAAGGTTCTGGTTACCAGTTGCGGCTTCACCAGTTTCCGCAAATACATGAACGGAGACCTCACCGGCTGGACGCACGACGGGTACATGCCGCGCATCATCACGGCATATGATAAGGACCCTGCGCGCATGCCCTTCGATTTCCCGGCGCTGCTGGGCGCGCTCGCGCCGCGCGGCCTGTTCATCAACGCGCCCCTGCATGATGCGAACTTCGAAGTAAGCGGCGTGGAAGACTGTGTTCAAGCGGCGCAACCCGTCTACGCCGCGTGCAACGCGGCGGACCGCCTCGTGGCGGTGCATCCGGACGCGGAGCATGATTTCCCGGACGCCGCGCGCGAACAAGCCTACGCGTTCATCGATCGGTTTCTGCGTCCCGCGCGATGACGCGGGCCGTGGGGGTGCTTCTGGTTCCACGGCGCGTAATGTTTTCCTTCGAGCCCGGTAAATACACAGGAACACGCCGGGAACGCGCCGGCCGAAACCGCGATACGACAAACAAAGGAAAGCCGACATGGACGTACAAATGGACAACTTCTTCTCGGGTCTCATCGAAGTCGTGACCACGTATCTGCAAACGTTCTTGCAGGATTTGCTCACGGGATTCGTGGAGAGCATTCTCCCCTTCTAAACGGAAGGGCAAAAACTAGCGCCGCCGTCCGGCCACAGCGGGTCCGCACGGCGGCGCCATTCTTTTCGGCCGGGGCTAGTCGTCCAGTTCGCCGCAGGGGAACGAGCCGAGGATCTTTACGTCCACGGCGCGTTCCGCGACTTCATCAAGCGCTTTGCGCACCTGCGGGTCGGCGGCGTGGCCGAGCAGATCGACAAAGAAGACATATTCCCACGCCTTGCGCCGCGACGGGCGCGACTCGATGCGCGTCAGATTGATGCCCGCCTCGGAGAAAGGCAGCAGGAGTTTGTACAACGCGCCGGGCCGGTCGCGCACAAAAATGACGACGGCCGTCTTGTCGTTGCCGGTGGCTTGCACCATCTGCCTGCCGACCACGAAGAAGCGGGTGTAGTTATGCGGTTCGTCCTCGATGCGCGACGCGACAATGTTGAGGCTGTACGTCTCGGCGGCCATGCGGCTTGCGATCGCGGCGGCGCGCTCTTCGCCCGCTGCGCGGTGCGCGGCTTCCGCGGTGCTCGAGGTCTCGACAAGTTCGGCGTGCGGCAGATTCGCGCGGAGCCAGTTCCGGCACTGCAGCAGCGCGTTGTCCTTGGAGTAGACGCGCGTGATTTCCGCCATCGGATGCTTGGAGAGCAGGTTCTGGCTGACGTGCAAGAGCACCTCGTTCACCACCTTGAGTTCCGAGGTGACGAAGCGGTCCAGCGTTTCGCCCACGCTCCCGCCGATGGAACTTTCGACGGGGACCACGCCGTAGTCGATGCGCTTGCGCTCGACCTCGGTGAAGATATCGGCGAACGAGGGCAGCGGGTGATACTCGGCGGACGCGCCGAACACGCGCAGCGCAGCCATGTGGCTGAAGGTGTCGCGCGGGCCGAGAAAGGCCACGCTCGTGGGTTTTTCGAGCGCGCGCACGGCGCTGATGACCTCACCGTAGATCGCGCGGATACTCGCGTTGCTCAGCGGCCCTTGGTTGTGCTGCCGCAGCTTGTCGAACACGGCCTTCTCGCGCTCTGGCACGTAGAAAGGCGTATTCGTGCCGCGTTTCAGCTTGCCGATTTCGCTCGCGCACCGGGCGCGCTCGTTCAGCAGCCGCACGATCTCCCGGTCCATCTGGTCGATTCGTTCCCGCAATTCATCCAGGTTCACGGCTTTCTCCCCTCAAGAATCTCGATAGGCGCCTGACTCACCATCAGCGTCGCGGTTCGGCCCGTTTTGAAGCGGATGCGCGCCCGCAGCCGGTCACCGCTGCCTGTCGTGAACAGGACGGTGCCCGCTCCAAAGCGCGCGTGGCGAACCTGCACGCCCGTCCGGATGGCGCCGGTCTGAGCCGTCCGCGCCTCCGCGTCGCCGGGCGGCGCGCCTTTTTTCACCGAGTCGCTCGCGGTCAGCAGCCGGTCCCGTCCTATCTCGCGCACGAAGCGCGAGACTTCACGCTCGTCGTGGGTCCGCCCGTAGAGCATGCGGGAAGCCGCGGCGGTCAATGTAAGACACCGCCTCGCGCGCGTCATGGCCACATAACAAAGGCGGCGCTCCTCCTCGATGTCCCGGTGGTCGTCGAACTCGTTGACGAAGGGGAACAAGCCGTCCTCGAGGCCCGCGACGTACACGCGGTCGAATTCCAGGCCTTTCGCGTTGTGACAGGTAATCAGCGCGACCGCGGGGAGTTGCTTGTCCCACTCGTCGACATCGGAGAGCAGGGCCCGCTCCTGGAGAAACTCCGCCAGCGTTTTCCCGCCGGGCGCGTCGAATTGGCGGCAGCCGGCGACAAACTCGTCCACGATTTCGAGACGGGCGCGAGAATCCTTCTCGTCGCTGTGCCGCACGTATTCGCGGTACCCTATGGCATCGAGCAGTCTCTCGACCAGTGGCGCGACCGGCGACGCCGCCGCGGCGGACGCCAAGTCGTCGATGAGGTGGACGAACTGGCCGATGGCTTCGCGCGCACGCGCGCTGAAGGTAGTGTCCCCGCCGATATCACGGGCCACCTGGAACAGCGGCGCGCGGCGCGCGGCCGCATATTCCGCGATATGTTCCAGCGTTGCGCTGCCCACCCCGCGCGGCGGCACGTTGATCACCCGCGTCAGCGATACGTCGTCCGCCGGATTCACGATCAGGCGCAGATAGGCCAGTATGTCCTTGATTTCCTTGCGGCTGTAAAAGCGGATGCCGCCGAGCACCACGCAGCGCAGGCCGCGCCGGCTGCAGGCCTCTTCAAACAGGCGCGACTGCGCATTGGTCCGGAACAGCACGGCCACCTCGTTCAGGGGCGCCCCGCTGGACACGATATCGTTCACGACCCAACGCGCTTCCTCCTCCGCGTCCTCGGCTTGATAGAAGCGGGGTTTCTCGCCGCTCGCCTGGTCCGTCCAGAGCCGCTTGCCCAGGCGCTCGCGGTTGTTCGCGACCACGGCGTTGGCGGCCTCGAGGATCGGCGCGGTGCTGCGATAATTGCGTTCGAGGCGGAACACGCGCGCGTTCGGGAAGTCGCGCTCGAAATCAAGGATGTTGCGGATGTCCGCGCCGCGCCAGGCGTAGATGCTCTGGTCCTCGTCGCCGACCGCAAACGCGTTCTTGTGGTCCTTGCAGAGCGCGCGGATAACGCGATACTGCGCGTGGTTTGTGTCTTGATACTCGTCTACGTGGACGTGCGAAAACCGCCGCTCGTATTTGGCGCGGACGGATTCGTGTTCCTCGAACAGGCGCACCGGCAGCGTGAGCAGATCGTCGAAATCCACCGCATTTGCCCGGAGCAGCGCGTCGTGGTACAGATTCCACAGCGCTACGTACGCCTCTTCTTCCGAAGCCGCCGGCGGTTCGAGTTCCGGCGTCTCGACGCGCTGCTTGAGACTGCTGATGTAATCGAGCGCGCCGCGCGGCGTGACCCGCGCGAAGGAGCCGGACAGCGCCTTGACCAGAGTCTTCATCATCGAGAGCTGGTCCGCGTCGTCGAAGACCGTGAACTGCGGCGATCGCCCGAGTTGTTCGATTTCCCGGCGCAATACGTACAAGCCGAAGGAGTGAAACGTGCCCATCCAGCAGGGCACGCGGTCGACGCCCAGGCGCCCCGCGATCCGCTGGCGCATCTCGCTGGCGGCCTTGTTCGTAAACGTCATCGCCAGCAGTCGCCGCGGGTCGACGCCCCGCTCCTCAATGAGCCAGAGCATCCGCTCGATAATGACGCGTGTCTTGCCGGACCCCGCGCCCGCCAATACGAGCGAGGGGCCGTCCGGCGCCGTTACGGCGGCGGTCTGTTCCGGGTTCAAGGAAGTCATGCAAACGTCCATTCCCAAAGAGGCGAGAGGAAAAGGGTATCCTAAGTAAGGAAACACGGGATTTCAAGAACGCCGCCAGGAGCCGGATGAGCCGGCCCCAATCAGAGGGGGCTCTCCGCGCTCGCGCCGGCGTTCCTGCCCGCCGCGGAGAACCGGCGCGGCGCGCACAACTCGCGCGTGGTTCTTGACACCGTCATTCGATCCGGTACAGGTGGGTTTTCGTACGGAGGATGAGTGCATTGCCGGTGACGGCGGGCGACGCCATCATGCCGGAGTCGAGCCTGTTTTCGGCGAGTACTTCCGGGGTGCGCCCGGCTGCAAGGACGGAACCCTTGCCCTGTACGCTGAAACAGTAGAGGCGTCCGTCCGAAAAGAGCAGCGAGGCCTCGTAGCTGCCGCCGAGGCGCTCGCTCCACACTTCGGCCCCGGTTGCCGCATCGAGGCAGGTGAGGATGCCGTTGTTGCTGAGCAGGTAGAGGAGCCCGTCCGCGAGCAGGGGCGAAGGTTCCTCTGGAACGCAGCGCGTGTTGTTCTTCCAGACCACGTGCGTGCCGGTGACGTCGCCGTGTCCGTCCACGCGCACGGCCCAGAGTTCGGGCGTGCCGCGGCCGGTGGTGAGGTATGCGAGCCCGCCGCCGAATACGGGGCGCGCGGCAGGCGTGTATCCCTCATTGCGCGTGCTCCAGATTTCCTGTCCGGTGCGCGGGTCATAGGCGAACGCGGCGGACGAACCGAGGCTGATCATCTGCGTGACGCCGCCGTGCTCGATGATGATGGGCGTGCTGAACGCCTTGCGGAAGTCGCCTTCGCGTTTGGGCTGGCCGTTCTCGTCAAGGTCGTTCCAGGCCGTGGTCCGGTCCGTTTTCCAGACCGTTTCACCCGTGGCCTTGTCGAGCGCGGCGGTATACTGGAAGTCCGCGCCGTCGAACGTGAGCATCAACAGGTTCTCGAAGTGGATAACCGACGAGCCGGGACCGCGGTAGTGGCGGCAGGGAAGGTCCTGCCGTTGCCAGAGCACCTGGAACGTGGCGGTGTCGAGGCACGCCGTGCCATAGCTGCCAAAGTGAACGTAGACTCTGCCCGGTTCGATTGCGGGCGACGGCGAGGCATACGAGTTCACCTCGTTGCCGAGCGGTTCAGGGCTGTCCGCGTGGAACAGCAGTTGGCTGTGCAGGACCTCGCCCGTGTCCGCGCTCACGCACAGCACGAAGAAGTCATTGCCCTCGGGTGTGGCCGTCGTCAGCCAGATTTGATTCCCCGAGATGACGGGTGTTGACCAGCCCTTGTGCGGAATCGCCGTTTTCCAGCGGACGTGCTCGCTCTCGCTCCAGGTGAGCGGCAGACCGCGCGGCGCACCCTGGTCCGGCGCGGGCACGTGTCCGTTGCCCTGCGGACCTCGAAACTCGGGCCAGTCCGCGGAAGGGGCAGGCGCGGCCCACGGCGCGCCGCCACACAATATGGCGAATGCCAGAGCCCCCGGCGCCACCCATCGGGCGGCGCGCGCCCGGTGTACGAGACAATCCGACTGCCTGCTCATGCGTCGCTTCTCCCTCCGTGGCTCCGCGCAACAGCGCGCCGATGAAGCGAGATTGTACCTGCCGGACCTGGAGGAACGGAAGAGGACGAATGCGAGACCAGGGAGATGCAGGCGATTCTTGCGCCCTCGGGCGTGGTTCCCGCTATAATCCGCGACGATTGGCGAAAGGGGAGTCACACCCATGAAAATCTGTATGGCGGGCGCTTGTGGGCGCATGGGCCGGCGCATTCTCGACCTTGCCGCGGCCATGGACGATGTGGAACCAGCCGGGGCGTTCGACCTGCCGCAATGGGCGGGGACGGAACTGACGCTTGGCGCTGAGTCGGGGCGGCCGCGCAAGATCGTTGTGGGCGCGGACCGCGATGCGGAAATTGCCAAGGCGGATGTGCTCATAGATTTCACGCATGCGGACGCCGCGCCGGAGAACGCCGGCACGGCCGCCGCGCTGGGCAAACCGGCCGTGGTCGGCACAACGAATCTGACCGGCGCGCAGGCCGGCGAATTGCGCCGTCTCGCCAGGCAGATACCGGTCGTCTATGCGCCGAACATGAGCGTGGGCGTAAATCTGCTCTTCAAGCTGACCGGGGAAGTGGCGCGCGTGCTCGGACTCGACTACAACGTCGAGATCGTCGAAGTCCACCACAATAAGAAGAAAGACAGCCCGAGCGGCACCGCGAAACGGCTGGCGGAATGCGCCGCGGAGGCGCTGGGCCTTCGCTACGAAGAGCATACGCGTCACGGGCGCGCCGGAGAGGTGGGCGAGCGCCCCGTGCGCGAGATCGGCATGCATGCCGTGCGCGGGGGCGACGTTGTGGGAGAGCATACGGTCAGTTTCATCGGCCAAGGCGAGCGGATCGAGCTGGTGCACAAGGCGCACAGCCGCGACAATTTCGCCCGCGGCGCAATTCTCGCCGCACGGTTTGCGATAAAGGCCGCGCCCGGCCTGTATGACATGCAGGACGTGCTCGGGCTGAAGTAAACGGAGCGCCCGCGCCGGATTCCTCAACCGGGAAGCGGGGACGCCCCTTCCAGGCAGACAAGCCGGCGCCGCAGGTGCTCAGACCGGCCCGCGGCGCCGTTTCCGTGCGATTAGTGGATGGTGATGCGCCTGTGCGCGGCCTTGCCGGCTTCCGATTTCGGCAGGCGCACGCGCAGCATGCCATGTTTGTACCGGGCCTCTGCCTTGTCCGCCTCGATTTCGCAGGGGAGCGGGATCGCTCGGTAGAAGGAGCCGTAGCTGCACTCCGAATAGTGCCAGCCGTCTTCGCGCCTCTCATGCGACGCCTTTTTTTCGCCCCGGAGAATCAGCCGCCGGTTCTCCACCTCGACGCGGAAGTCGTCCCCGCTGAGCCCGGGCAGTCCCGCGGTCACGCGCAGTTCCTCGCCGGTTTCCTCCATCGTGATCGCGGGACCAGCCGCGTCCGTGAGCATGGCGGGCCAGCACTCGGCGCCGTCCAGGCCTCGTTTGGGCCGGCGCCGCCAGCGGTCCAGCGACCTGACTACGCGGTCGCGCAGACCACTTACCGATTCTTGCCACGATTCGGGAACCAAGCTGTTCATGCGATTCACCTCCTTCACGAAAGGGGACGGGGCCCCGCCGTTCACGAGGCCACGTCCACGCTAATCTTTCTGGGTTGTTTCTCCGCTACCTTGGGCAGATTGATCGTCAGCACGCCGAACTTCATCTCAGCGCGGATTTTGTCCTGGTCCACTTCATCGCTGAGCTGGAACTGGCGGAAGTAGGGAGCCAGTTCAAACTCGCGGTGCAGCGGCTCGCCCACGCTCGTGCCCTGAGGCGCGCCCTTGATCGTCAGAATGTCGTCATGCACATCGATGGATACGCCGTCCTTGTCCACGCCGGGCAGGTCAACCACCACAGCCAGACCACTGTTCACCTCGAAGATGTCCACCGGCGGGACGAGGGCCCGCGTCTCTTCGCGCGTATCCGGAGCCGCCGGTTGCTCGGCCTTCGTCGGCACAGTCTTCTCTTTCATGAATACCGCCTCCTTTCTGTTTCTTTCTTGTCCGCGTTTTCAGTTATTGCACCGCAACCGTGACCTGTTTGGGTTTCGCCTTCTCGTGTTTCGGAAGGGTCAACAACAGCAGGCCATTCTTGTACTCTGCTTTCACCTTGTCGCCGTCGACCTCGGCCGGGAGCGTCAGCGTGCGCACGAACCGTCCCGCGCCGCGCTCGTTGCGGTGGTAGGCCTCCGGCTTTACGTCCGCCTTGATGGGGGACTTCTCGCCCGCGATGCGCAGCGTGTCGCGCAATACCGAGACATCCAGCGAATCGGGGTCCAGCCCCGGCGCAAGCGCCTGCACGTGTACGCTGTCTTTGTCCTCTGTCACGTTCATCAGCGGGTATGCCCGCGCCGACGTTCCGGGGAGGAACGCGCTCCGCCACGCGGGCCAGCGCCCGACGCCGAAGTCCTCAAAAGCGCGCTCCACCTCGCGGCGCAAGACGTTCAGTTCGCGGAAGGGGTCCCAAGTTCTCATTGCCATCGTCTCGTCCTCCTCTGCTTGCCGAAGCCGCAATGGGGTTCGGCGTTCCTTTCACGCATTCTGCCAAGTTAAAGCAAGGAGAATGCCAGCCCAGCGTATGGAAGGCAGGAAGATGTCAAATCATGCATAAGTAATTACTATGAAATAGCTTATGCGAGATAAGACGACAGCATGCGCAAACGGGGCTCGACCCAATCGGTTCTGGAGACTGTTTCAATTTGAAAAACGAGAGAACAGTGTACGATTTTGAAACGAACACAGGCCGGGTACGCCATTCCGGAAATGCGGTCGCGTGTGGCGTCGGCGAGTTCTTGTCCGGCGTAGCTCTTGCGAAGGCAGATGTTTGCGACCGGTGCTTCTCGGAGCTTGCCCCGCGACAGAAAGACCGCCGGGCAGCAAGCTGCCCGGGAGAAGCGGTAACAGGCTCCCACAGTCTGCATGAAACGCGGCAATAGGTTGGCGAACCAATGAAACGGCTCGCCAAGACTTGTTCAAGCCACGTTCATGCGGGCGCCGTTCAGTGGGGGCATGAGTCCGGTGGAGGAGGGGCTTCGTCGGCGGTGATATAACCCATGGCTTCGAGTTGCTGGCGGATGTCGTCGGGCAGTGGGGCTTTCGATTCCGCGTAGCGGGCGGTCATGCCCGCCTGATGGGTTTTTAAGATGTTCGTGAGCCGGATGACGTCCGCGATCAGGGCGCCGGAGAGGTCATTGACCTCGCCGGGGTCTTCCTGGAGGTTGAACAACTGCGGGCTGGGATATCGCGTGTGCTCGATGAGCTTCAACCCGTCCATCAGCACGGATGCGCCTTGCAGATGGCGGTTCCGGGTGTAGCAGAAGATGGGTTCCTGGTCCGGCGGGGGCGCAAGCAGATCGCGGCCGTGCCATTCGGGATTTGGCGCGAAGTGGAGCAGCTTTGCCAGGGTGGGCAATAGGCCAAGCGCGTCCACGGGCGCGTCGATGGTCTGGTGCGCAATGCCCGGCCCGAACAGGATCAGCGGAATCCGCGCCTGCTCCTCGTAAAGCGAAGTGCCATGCCCCACGATGTCGCGTTCGAGCAGGGCTTCGCCGTGGTCTGCCATCAAGACGAATATCGTGTTGGGATACCTCGTTTCGATAGCGGCCGCCACGTTGGCGAGTTCATCGTCCATGTAGCGGGTTTCGGCGTCGTAGCGGTAGCGGAGCGCCTCGATTCCGTTGGCCGAGAGGGGCTGCCACGTGGGCGGGGTATTGTTCACCCAGGAGAGGTAGAGGTCCTGCGAGAAGTCGCCCCAGTTCTCATGGGCCAGCACGAATTCGTCGTACGGCGTGATTTCCGGCTGGGGTCCGAAAACCTCGTTGTATCCCGGCGGCGGCACATAGGTCGCGTGCGGATCGACGTACTGCGCGAACACGAAGAAGGGTTCTTGCCACTCATCGATGTTTTCAAGCACGGCCGCGTTCACCTGCGCCGCCGGGACGAAACTGATGAAACGGTAGCGGCCTTCGGGAAAGCCCTGGCCGAGGCCGTAGGTTGCGCTGGCGTTCGCGTTGGTCTGAATGCCCCAGGCGTCGTAGCCGTTGCCGGTGAACCACTCTCCGATGGTTTCCACGTCTGGCGGGACGATGAACCTCTCTTCCATGGGCGTGTCCTCATCGCCCTGGAAGATGTCCGGGTACATGCCCGAGAAAATGGCCGCCATCGAGGGACGCGTCCACGAAGCCGGCGCGCTGGCGCGGGTGAAACGCACGCCGCGCGCGGCGCACGCTTCAAGGAATGGCGTAATCGGGACGTCATTGCGCCTCGCGCCGACGCGATCATCGCGCAGCGCGTCCAACACGAAGTAGACGACATTAGGCGGGTTGGCCCCGACGCAGAATCCGTCCTCGGTGTCTACGCAGGGCCGGCAGCCGCCGCCATTATAGAACTGGATCAGGCGCAGCAGTTCCCCCAGTTCGATCGACCAGTCCTGCGTATCGTAATCGCTCGCATGCACGGCGCAACTCGTGTCTCCCCCGGCGCCGGGCGCGTAGCCGTCCTCCGTGCCTGCCTGACAATGAAAGCCGCCCGTCGTGTAGAACTGAATGATGCGCAGCAATTCGGGCAGTTCGATGTGCCCGTCACCGTCCTGGTCGGCCGTGTGCGGCGCGCCCGGGGCGCGCTCGAGCGGTGATTCGTCCTGCCGCGGCACGGACATCTCCGCCGTCACAACAAGGGCCTGCCCGGCCAGCACAAGCCCTGCCATAACCGTCAGAAGGGGGAGCGAAAATCGTTGTTCGTTCATATCCCCGTCTCGCTTGCCCATCGGATGCGAGGCCAAGCACACACATGGACTACAGAGGGATTGTACAGGAATGTTATGAGTAGGTCAAGGAGCGGAATACCGGTCTCTGCAGGCTCGAGGCCTTTTTTCGGGCTGATGCACGAAAAATCGCCGCGGGCCGGCCGGATCGGGTACAGTGTGCGCTGGAACAACGGAGAGCCGGGCGTATGAAACGGTTTGAGAAGCGGATGTTTCGCGGGCCGGGACAATTCCTGCGGGAATTGGCCTTTCTGTTGCGGCATGGATGGGCGCTCGCGCGGCTGCTGCGTGGCAAGGACCTGGACACACGGTTTCGCGAGCGGCTTTTCCTTGCCGTGACGCAGGTGAACCGCTGTCGCACCTGCACATGGGCGCACACGCGCATCGCGTTGCAGGCAGGCATCGCCGCGGAAGAGGTGCGCGCGTTGCTCGAAGCGGAACTCGATGCCGTTCCCGAGCAGGAGCGCGAGGCGGTGTTGTACGCGCAGCATTGGGCCGACGCGGACGGCGCGCCGGAACCGGAAGTCCTTGCGCGCGTGGCGGCCCGGTATGGCGCGGAGACCTTGGCGCGCATGCACTTGGCGATGCGCTTTATCCGGTTCTGCAACTACTCCGGAAATCTCACCGAGTATCTGCTATTCCTGCTCAGCTTTGGGCGGCTGGGCGGCGAACCTGTGTCTGAGCCGGCCAAGCCGGCGTAAGGTCTGATGCGATGTCCGGGAAAGCCCCCCTATGCTGATCATCGACGTCTGGATGCAGCACCCGACGGTTCGTTTCATGGCGGAACCGTTTTTCGATTCGCTGCGGCGGTGGACGGGTGCGCTGGAGCCCGTGGACATTCCGGTGGAGTTTACCGTGGGCGCATTCGAGGCGGCGAACGTGTCGAAGGCGCTGTTGTGCGCGTGGCACGGGCCGCGCGGCGCATTGATTAGCAACGACGAAGTGGCCGCGTGGGTGCGGCAGTTCCCGGACTTGTTCATTGGCGTTGCGTCCGCGGACCTGTATCGCCCGATGGACGCGGTGCGCGAGTTGCGGCGTTGCGTGCGCGAACTGGGATTCAAGGCCCTGCGTGTTGTGCCGTGGCTGTGGAACCTGCCGCCCAACGACCGGCGCTATTACCCGCTCTACGCCGAATGCATCGAATTGGGCATTCCATTCCTGACTCAGGTCGGGCACACCGGGCCGTTGTGCCCCTCCGAGCCGGGCCGGCCTATCCCCTACCTGGACGACGTGGCCCTCGAATTTCCCGAACTGGTCATCATCGGTGGGCACGTTGGGTTCCCGTGGTTGAACGAAATGATCTCGCTGGCGACGAAGTACCCCAACGTGTACCTCGACACGTCGGCCTACAAGCTGGGCCGGCTCCCGGCGGAATTGGCTGGGTATTTGCGCGGCGCGGCCGGAAGAAGGTCATGTTCGGTTCCAACTACCCGATGATCACCCCCGAGGCGTGCCTCGCAACGCTGGACGAACTCGGCCTGGATGAAGAAGCGCGTGCGCTGTTCCTCGGCGGCAATGCGGCGCGCGTGCTCGGGCTGGCGTGAGCGTGCGCCGGCGCCGGGGATGCGGCAGGCCGCCGGGCGTGGCAGGCGGCTCCCCCGGCGCGCCGTGATTTGCTATGCTTCGCGCATGCGTCAGGCAGCTCCCAATTCCGTGATCATGTGCGATTTCGACGGGGTCGTTGCGGACTCATTCGAGGTGTTTTTTGACGAGTTCCTGGCCGTGTGCGCCGAGATGGGTTTTAAACGCCTCCATTCGCGCGAGGCGTTCCTGCGTCTGTTCGAGACCAACGTGCTGGCCGGGCTGGTGAAGGCCGGGTTCCCTGTCTGGCGGTTGAAGAAGCTTGTGCGCGTGTTTGGGCCGCGCATCGCCGCGGCCAACGCGCGCGTGCAGCCTTTCGCGGGCATGCCCGACATCCTCAACCGTCTCGCGGCGGCGTTTCCCCTATACTTCATTACCTCCAATTCCAGCGAGGCCATCCTGTCCTTTACTGCGCGCACCGGAGTCAGCCACTTCCGCGACGTGCTCGGGGCGGACAAGGAGCCGAGCAAGGTGAAGAAGATCCGGCAGGTGCGTGCAAGGCACCCGGATTGCCCGGCCTACTATGTGGGCGACACCAAGGGAGACATGATCGAGTCGCGCGAGGCCGGGGCCATCGCCGTGGCGGCCGCCTGGGGCTGGCATCCGCTCGAAAAACTGCAAGAGGGCGCGCCCGACGTGGTCCTGCGGCACCCGGAAGAGTTGCTCGAGTTGTTTGGCCTGCCGTTGGACGGACCGTGACGGGGATTCGCGTTCCGGCCCGACCTGCGCTACACTGTGGCGGAATCATGTCCGAGACCGGGGGCGCTGTCGCCCGAAGGCCCCGCGGGGCCGTTCAAGCGATTCCGCCGCAGGCCGGGAAATGCCTGTCTGCAACGCTCCCAGCTTGGACGCAAACCGGAGCAACCCAAGGAGGAAGCAGTATGTCTACGTCGAAACTCACAGACCCGGCGGCCCAGCCTACCCGCCGTGAATTCTTGCGCGGCGCGGCAGCGGGCGCGGCGGCCGTTACGGCCTTCGGAATCTTGAACACGGCGCGCGCGCAAGGCGGCGATATCCTGCGCGTAGGCCTGATCGGCTGCGGCGGGCGCGGCTCGGGCGCGGCGCGCGAAGCGCTGCTGGCGGACCCGGGCACGCAACTGGTTGCCATGGCCGACGTATTCGCCGATGTGCTGGACGGCAGCCTCAAGAAACTGAAGACGGACCGGAAGATTGCCGACCGCATTACGGTGGATGACGGGCACAAGTTCGTCGGCTTCGACGCCTACAAGAACGTCATCGACTCCTGCGATGTGATCGTGCACGCCGCGCCTCCGGGATTCCGGCCGCAGCACGTGCGCGCCTGTGTCGAGGCGGGCAAGCATGTATTCACGGAGAAGCCGGTCGCCGTCGATGCGCCCGGCGTCCGCGCGATGATGGAATCGTGCCGCATGGCGCGCGAGAAGGGGCTGAACCTGGTGTCGGGCCTGTGCTACCGCTACCAGTTCGCGAAACGCGAGACGATCAAACGCCTGCAGGACGGTGCCATCGGCGACATAGTGGCGCTGCAGACGACGTACAACACGGGCGGGCTGTGGCACAAGGGCCGCAAGGACGACTGGACCGAGATGGAATACCAGATTCGCAACTGGCTCTATTTTGACTGGCTCTCGGGCGACCACATCAACGAGCAGCACATCCACAGCCTCGACAAGATCATGTGGCTGATGGGCGACGCCGCGCCGGCGAAGTGCACGGCGAGCGGCGGGCGGGCGCAGCGCACGGACCCCAAGTACGGCAACATCTACGACCACTTCAACGGTGTCTACGAATGGGCGAACGGCGTCCGCTGCTTCAACTCGTGCCGCCAGTGGGAAAGCACGAGCACCGACGTATCCGACTGGGTCTTCGGCACGAACGGCGTGGCGAATATCCAGGAACATTACATCCGCACGAACGACGGCGCGGAATGGCGCTACGAGAGCAAGGAAGAAGACAATATGTACCAGAACGAGCACAACGCCTTCTTCGCGGCAATCCGCAATGGCGAGGTGCGCGTGGACGAGTACATGTGTTCGAGCACGCTCTCCGCGATTCTGTGCCGTATGTCGGCCTACACGGGCAAGACGCTCACGTGGGACGAGGCCCTGAACTCGCAGCAGGACCTTACCCCGAAGGAGATCGCGTGGGGCGACGTGCCCCTCAATCCGCTGCCGGTGCCCGGCCAGACGGAATTCGTCTGAGTCAACGCATCGCCCCGGGAGGAAGGCGGCTTGCCGCTTCCGCCCGGGGCGGTTGTTTCTCGCTGGTCACTCGGCGCGCAGCGTGTCCGCGTTGCGCACCTTGCCGTCCACGTCGCAATGCCGGAGGCGCATGACCGGCGTGCCATCTTCCCGGTCGATGGTCACCGCGAGGTAGCCGCCGATGACATTGAGATAGCGGTGCTCGGGCCGCACGTCATCCTGCTGCCAGCCGCCCGCGTGGGCATCGCTTGCCGGGCCGCAGGAATACTCCCGCAGCCCGGTTGCCGCATCCACGGACACATACTGCCAGTGCCGGTCGCCGCAGATGACGACCATGTTCTTCTGTGCCGCGATAAACCGGCGGAGTTCCGTTCCCTCGTGGGCGAACACCGCGTTGGCGTGGTTGTCCGCCTTTCGTTCGCGGTCGGGGCCAACGAGCGGCGTGGGGCTGATCAGCACCCGGAACGTGGCGTCCGATTCGGCGGCGGTGCGCTGAAACCACGCCTTCTGCTCCGCGCCCCAGATGGTTTTCCCGGAACCGTCGGGCATATCGTTCGGGCTGCGGAAATCGCGTCCCTCGACGAGCCAGATTTGCAGGTCCTTGCCCCAGCGGAACGTGCGATAGGTTCTTTCGCTCATCGGGACCTGTTCGAGAAAGACGGCCTGGCCCTGCCCGAAGGTGAACGTGCCCATGTTTCGCGTCTGCATCGTGGGCCAGCAGTCGTTGCACCAGGTGTCGTGGTCGTCCTTCTCGAAATAGGCCGCCACCTGCCGGTGAAACCGCAGGTTCGTTGGCAGGCTGTACGTGCGCGCCCAGTGCCACCGCGCCAGTTCGAGGCTCTTCGCCAGTTCGTCGTAATAGAGGATATCGCCCGTGTGCACGAAGAAACTCGGGTCCATTTCGAGTATGGCGTCGTACATCTTGAATCCACCGCCGGGCGCGTCCTGGTGCGGGTAGCGCTGGCCCGTCGTCACCGTGAACAGCACGCGCGCGGGGGTGTCGGGCGCGGGGGCGGTGCGGAACCCGCCCTCCAGCGTCTGACCGGCGGACCCATCCAGGGCGCGCGCCTCCACCTGCAGCGTGTAGCGCGTGTCCGGCGTCAAGTCTTCCAAGCGGATATGCGCCGTGAAATCGCGTTCGGGCTCGACTGTCTGCCACGACGTCTCCTGCCAGGCCCGGGCATCGGCGGGCCTGTACCGCACGCGCACCTCGCCCGGTGCGCCCGGCACGGCGCCCTCAATCGTTTCCACGGTCGTGCCCTCAGGGCAGGTCACATCGGGAACGGCCCCGGCGTCCTCTTTGCCCGCCCTTACCAAGGCGCCGGTTTCCGGATCGCGGTAGCGCACCTTCGGCATGGGGGCGCCAAAGGGGACGCGCTCTGGATTGCGCGTGAGCCGCGCCCACACGATCGCGGCGTCCGGAGTCACTTCGCCGACCTTGATGCCGGTGGCCTGATAAGGGCCCTCAGCCTGCACCGCGCAGATGCCCCCCAGAGTAAACGCACAGCATAGTATTGTGTGATGCATGGTCCGTTCCTTTGCAGTTCAGGAGGCCCGCCCGCGCGTCCCCGCTATTTCTTTTTCCGGCGCAATTGCTTCCGGCGCGCGCGCAGGCTCTGGCCGACCTCCGCGCAGAGTTCCGCATGCGGCGCTTCCGGCCAGGCGTCGAGCATTTCTTCCACCAGTTCGGTGTTCACGTCGATCGGCGCGCCGTGTCCGGGCAGAATGACGTCCGCGCGCGACACGATGACGGCGACCGTGAGCCATGTAATCACAACCTGCGCGGGAGTGTAGCCGTTTGGCCAATAGTAGGCCCAGTGAACGAGGTAATCGCGGTCGATAACGGCGTCGCCGGCGGCCCAGAGTTCGCCGCGCTGCGTGGGACAGCGCGCCGCCCGCAGCAACGGATGATGCCCGGGGCAGGATTCGAGGGCGATGCCCGCCAGTGCGCCCGAAGCCGGTGTGGAAAACATGCGCCACGACGGGGCCACGCTGTCCGGGAGCGATACAAAGTGATCGAAATGCGGATGGGTGATGAAACACGCGCCGATATCGTCGAACGTAACACCCAGCCTTGCGAGCCGTTCCTGCGCCTGCACAAAGCCCCGCGCCGTGAAGCACGGGTCCACAATCAGGCTGTTTTCCTTGTCCGGTTTCGAGCCCGAGGGCCAAATCAGCACGGACGCGCAGGCATGTTCGACGGCCGGACGCCGCCGTCCCCCCGCCATCAGCGGCAGTGATCCGTCCTGCAGGACCTCGAATTCAAAGAGTGGTATTGCCATGATCCGCCGCATCCATTATGCCTGCTGCAATGCAAAGACGCGCGAAGCACAATGTAGCACAGGGCGTCACCCTCGCTGAAAGACTCCTGTAACGCAACGAAGTCTTCCCTTTGCCGCCGCGGCATCGAGACTTGCCTGTTGCTGGGAGCAGGAGCCACGGATAAACGCAGACAGAGGAACAGATGGACCGGAGCCTGGACGCCAGTATAGTCATGGAAGGCCGGTCTGGCACTCCGTTGCGAGTTCTCGGGCCCGAATTCCGGCGGACGCCCGGCCGGCGAAATTTGGAAAGACGGATTCTGTCCAGGTGTGATATAACGGATACCGGGTCGAAAACCTGAACAGGACGAGGGGAAACGAAAATGAACGCGCGACCTGTCAATACGCTTGGGCTATGTCTTGCCATCGCTTCGATTCTGCTGCTGATGCCGGGGGCCGGGTATGCGGGCTTGTTCACCGTAACCACGCTGGCTGGGTCCGGGCCGGGGTCGTTGGCCCAGGCGGTGGCGGACGCCAACGCCAGCGGCGGCGACGACCTGGTCCAGTTTCAGGCGGGCCTGACCGGGATCATTACGGTCAGCGTGACGCTTGACGTGACGGAAGACCTCGGGATTGAAGGACCTGGGCAGTCGGCGCTGACCGTGAGCGGCGGGAACCTGGTGCGTGTTTTCCAGATTGGCGCGGGCGTGACATGCGTAGTCTCGGGCCTGACCATAGCGGACGGGCATGTCGAGTTGGGCGACGGTTCGGGCATCACCAATGCGGGCGAGTTGACGCTGACCGATTGTACGGTCACGGGAAATTCCGGCGGCGGCACGGGCGGCATTCATAACACGGGCACGCTGAACCTGATTGCCTCCACGGTCTCGCAGAACACGGCGCTGTACCAGACAACGTACTACCCCTGTGGCGGCATCTACAATTCCGGCACGACCAACCTGATTGACAGCCTCGTGGCGGATAACGACGCCGCCCGGGGCGCCGGCATACTGAACCATGGCCTGCTCAACGCCTCGGGGGCCACGATCTCCGGGAACGAGGGGCACGGAATAAGCGGGTTCGGCGCCGGCATCAACAATCTCGGCACGGTAAATCTGCTCGATAGCGCGGTTTCGGGAAATTCGGGCCTGTTCTCGGGCGGCGGAATCGAGAATGAGACCGGCGCCACGCTGAACGCCATCGGCAGCGTTATCGAGAACAATGCCGCGGGCAGCATGCCAAGCACGGGCGGCGGCCTGAGAAACGCGGGCACGGCCGCCCTGATCCGCTGCGCGGTGTCGGGCAATACCGGCGCCTCGTTCGGCGGCGGCTGCGAGAACTCGGGTGCGCTTACGTTGCTCAGTTGCACGGTGTCGGGGAACCAAGGCGGCATTGTGGGCGGTGGCGTGAGGAACTCCGGCGGCTCGTTTTTCGCCACGAATTGCACGATCTCCGGCAATGGCGCGCCCATCGGCGGCGGCGTCGCGTTTGAAGCCGGCGGCACGTGCGCACTGACCAACTGCACGGTCGCGCTGAACAACGCGTCGAGCAACGCCGGCGGTATCTGGGTCAACGGGACCTTCGGCGGGCCCGCATTTGTCGTTAATACCATCGTCGCGGGAAATACGGCACCCGCGGGCCCGGATGCAGACGGTACGGTTACCAGCAACGCGCACAACGTCGTCGGCGACCTCACCGGCAGCAGCGGATGGGATACGAATGGCGTCCCGCCGGACGATATCGTGGGCGTGGCCGTCGCGGATGTCGTCGACACCATACTGGCGGACAACGGCGGGCCCACGCTCACGCATGCGCTCGCGGATGGGAGCCCGGCGCTGGATGCAGGCGATAACGGAGCAATCGCAAATCCGCCGTTTGAAGGGCCGCCGTTCGAGGACCAGCGCGGCGCCGGTTTTGACCGGATAGTGAATGGCATCGTGGATATTGGGGCTTTTGAAGCGCAAGGCGGCGCCGAAGGCGAGGGCGAGGGCGAAGGGGAAGGCGAGGGCGAAGGGGAAGGCGAGGGCGAAGGCGAGGGGGAAGGCGAAGGCGATGTGGTCTATGTGGACAAGTCCAACACTTCAGGAACGGAAGATGGCCTGAGTTGGGCTACGGCGTTCACTGATGTCCAGCCTGCCATTGACGCAGCCGAGGCGCAGGGCATTCCGGAAGTCTGGGTCGCCGACGGACTCTATAACGAAGTGCGCGGCGCAGACGGCGCGGTCGAACTGGCCGCGGGCATCGCGCTCTACGGCGGGTTCGAAGGCGATGAGACGCAGCGCGACGAACGCACCCTGGGGCAGGACTTGACGATTCTCGACGGCGCGACATCGAACGCGGGCGCGCCCGCCGTGCATGTGGTGCTTGGCGCGGACGGCGCGGTGCTCGATAATTTCGTCGTGCGCGGCGGCCGCGGCAATTCCGGTGCGGGCATGTACAACCAGAATGTCTCGTTGACGGTCGCGAACTGCCTGTTCACGGACAACGCAGCCGTCTTGGGCGGCGGCGGCATTTACAGCCTCGCGTGCGACCTTGTCGAGGTGGAGAACTGCCGCTTTGCCGGGAACAGCGCGGAAGCAGGCGGCGCTGTCAAGGTCGAGGAGTCCGAAGCGCACCTGACCGGCTGCGTCTTCCAACAGAACAGCGCGGATTACGGCGGCGCGGTGTTTAACCAGCTTTCGCTGGCGGGAACCCTGCTCGAAGAGTGCGCGTTTACACAGAACGCCGCTGCCGAGGCGGGCGGCGGCGTGGCCAACCTCACCTGCGGCCCCGACATCGTCCGCTGCGTGTTCGAGGCGAACGACGGCGGCCCGTATGGGGGCGGCGTGTTCAATAACGGCGCATCGCCGCGCATCGAGGCGTGCGTGTTCCTTTACAATGAGAGCAGCGGTTCCGGCGGCGCCATCACGAACGCCTCTTTCGCCCGCGTGGCCGGCGTGAGAGCAACCAAAGCCTCCGCGCCTCTGATCATCAATTCGTACTTCGGCGGCAATGCCACGGACGGCCCGGGCGGAGCGGTTTTCAACTACCAGGCCGTGCCGGTTTTCGCCAATTGCACCTTTTACGACAATGCCGCGGCGACCACCGGTGGGACTTTGGCGAATCTGAACTCCGGCCCCACGGTGATCAACAGCATCCTGTGGTCGGGCGCGCCAGATGAGATTTTCGACAACGGCAGCGTCACGGCTGCCACGTACAGCGATATCCAGGGCGGTTTCCCCGGCGCGGGCAATTTCGATGAGGACCCGCAACTGGAGACGACGCCCGGCAGTACGACGCCGTACCGCATTGCGGTCACGTCGCCCTGTATCGATACGGGCGCCAATACGAATCTCGCGGAGTTCGGGAACATAACCACCGATATCGAAGGGAACGCGCGCGGTCTGGATGGCCCCGGCGCAGGCGGCGACGGCTCGAACTATGACATCGGCGCGTACGAGTACCCGAGCGGCGCCGAGGGTGAGGGTGAAGGGGAAGGCGAAGGTGAGGGCGAGGGTGAGGGTGAGGGTGAGGGTGAGGGTGAGGGTGAAGGTGAAGGTGAAGGTGAAGGTGAAGGTGAAGGTGAAGGTGAAGGCGAGGGTGAAGGCGAGGGCGAGGGTGAAGGTGAGGGCGAAGGGGAAGGCGAAGGGGAAGGGGAAGGCGAGGGCGAAGGTGAGGGCGAGGGCGAGGGCGAGGGTGAGGGTGAGGGTGAGGGCGAGGGTGAAGGTGAAGGCGAAGGCGAAGGCGAAGGCGAGGGCGAAAACCCGCTGCTTCATTGTTCGGATGAAACACTCTATGGACAGGAACCTTACGCGCCCGGCGACAGCGCGTGGTGTGCCGCGGATAGTGATGAAGACCTCCAGCACTATCGCTACGAAAACTATTCCGGGCTTGCCGCATCCATCACGGAAGTGCAGTGGTGGGGCACGGGCGACTGCAGTACACAAGATAAGTCATTCGTGATTGTCTTCCACGGCGAATATAACGGCGAACCCAGCGGCTTCCGAAGCCGGTACTCGGTTACGCCGTCGGTCACGCCGGTGGCGGGCCTCTACGGCGGGTCCGAACCTGCCTTCCACTACAGCGCGGTCCTGCCGCACCCGTGTCCGTATCGTGCAGGATGGATCAGCATTTACGCGGCTAACGACCCATGCACGTTCAATTGGATGTGTTCCCCCAATGGCGACGGCCTCTCGTATTACGGCACGGGCCTGAATCCATTGTATGCGCTTCAAACAACATCGATGAACCTGGCGTTCTGTCTGGGCGCCGTTGGCGAGGACTTCGCGGCCTGTCCAGCAGGGTCATTTTACAGCCAGCCGCTCGCGCTTCCCGAAGAACCCGGGAACGGCGCGCAAGAGAGCGACTTCGCGCGGCCCAGCATGAGCGCGGACAACTTCTCGGGTCTGACCGGCAGTATCCAGGGACTCTCCTGGTGGGGCACAGGCGAGAGCGGCAAGAAATTTCCTTGCGGCCCTATGGCGGAGTCTTTCTGGATCAAATTCTATCTGGATGAGGCGGGCCAGCCTGGGGCATTGCACGAACAGCACGTCGTGACGCCGTCCGTCGCGGAAGCCTACACAACGGGTCTTACGTTCCCGACGACCGTCTATCGTTTCGAAGCCATGCTGAACACGCCCTGTGAATTGTCCTCCGGGTGGCTTGCCGTCCAGGCGCTTGGCCAGTGCTGCTGTTTCTATCAGTGGTGCACTTCGGGCACGGGCGATGGCCTTTCCTATCACTACGAGAACTCGCAAGCGACTCCGGAAACGCTCGACTTCGCTTTCTGCTTCTTGTCCGGCGGCGGTGAAGGCGAAGGTGAGGGTGAAGGGGAGCCTTGCGTGGACGAATGGCACACGGCGGACCAGGACCATAGCAGCAAGACCGAATTGACCGAGTTGCTGCGCGTGATCCAGTTCTACAACTCCGGTGGATTCCATTGCGCTGCGAATCCCGGCGATACGGAAGATGGGTACGTGCCCGGTGCGGGCGCGGACCAGGCCTGTTGTCCCCACGACAGCGACTATGCGCCGTCGGGCCCGGACTGGCAGGTCAAGCTGACGGAATTGCTCCGGCTCATCCAGCTCTACAACTCCGGCGGATACCATGCGTGCCCCGGCGACGGGACAGAGGACGGGTTCTGTCCGGGGCCGTTTTAGAGGCGCCTCGTGTGGTCCTCTTCATAAGGCTAATGTGACATCTTGGCGCCGGGAGAAAGGACGCGGTCATGCGCAACCGATGGGCACTTCTCTTGGTCTTGGGTGCTTGGGGCGCGACAGCAGATGCGTGCGTGGTCGCACCGGCTGAAGTATCGCTGACCCAGCCTTACGGCGCCGTGTTTGGCGCCCGTCCCCGGGGGGATGAATACGCCGATTGGCTTGAGACCCTGGATGGCCACACCGTTGTCCGGTCGGACGCCGGTATCTGGGTATATGCCATCGAAGGGCCCGGCGGTGTCCTGGCCCCCTCGTCGCACGCCGTAGGCCGCCTCTCTGCCGCCGACTTGGCCCGGTTTCCCAAGCATCTACAGCCGCTCACCGACCCTTCTGTGCGCGAGCTTCGTGTCCCGCGGCAGTTGCCTCGGACGGCGGCAAAAACGCTTGTCTATTCGCAGCCGGTCTTGACCATTCTCGTGTCGTTCAACGACATCGCGCTCCAATATTCCGACTCGAGTTTCCAAAGCTTGATGTATGGCGCTGGCAACAGCGTGAAAGCCTTCTACCTCGAAAATTCCTATGGAAACTTCACCTTAGTGCCCGCGTACGAAAACGAAGGCGTTGGGAACGACGGCATCGTGGCGGTAAACGTGGGCTACGACCACCCCAACTTCGGCAACAGTTGGGGCCCGGCAACGTATCAACTGGTGGCGGACGCCCTTGACGAAGCGGATCCGTATGTCAATTACGCGACTTATGACGCAAACGCAAACGGCGCGGTGTCCGCACACGAACTCTCCATCATCCTGATTGTCGCCGGTTATGAAAAGGGCTATAGGGGCGCGCTCTCCAAGACTCCAAACGTATGGGCTCACAAGTATTTTATCACTCCCGTAACCCATGACGGCGTTACGCTGTCGCCTTATGCCATGGCCGGTGAACGACACGGCGAGACCGGCTTTCCAGACCACCAGTCGACCATCGGCGTTCCCGCACACGAATTGGGGCACCTTATGCTCGACCTCCCGGACCTCTACGATACCGACGGCACATCCGAAGGAATCGGCAGGTGGGGCGCGATGTCCTCGGGAAACTGGAATTACACGGGCGCCTACCAGGGGGACAGTCCGGCCCATTTCTGCGCGTGGTGCAAGGCCGTTACCGGCATGGTCGGCCCCTTGGATATGGATGAATCGGCCACGGGTGTCGTGGTGCAGCCCGCAAGCAGCCAGGCTTCCGTCAAGCGGCTCTGGATTGACGGTTACCGGTACCCCGCGGGCGAATATTTCCTGGTCGAGAATCGGCAGTTGTCCGGCTATGACGCCGGTCTTCCCGGCGCCGGCCTCTTGATCTGGCATATCGACCCATCCGTGTCAAGCAATGCGAACGAAGCGCACAAACTGGTGGACCTGGAAGAAGCGGACGACCTGAACGACCTCGATAACCTAACGAACCGGGGAGACACCGGGGACCCCTACCCGGGGAGTACCTCCAATACGACGTTCAACGATTCGAGTATGCCCGGATCGAAGGATTATAGCGGCAACAGCACCGGTATCGGCGTAGCCAACGTCTCCACCACGTCATTACCCGCCATAACCGCTGATTTCACGCCGCGAACAGGCGGCGTCGGCGACTGGATTGGCTACGACGAAAATGGGGTCACGAACGGGCTGGGATACGGACAACTCACGATATGGACCGCCCTTCGCTTTACGAACACGACGTCGATGGATACGTTGGACGGCGTTCAGGTCTACGTGAACGATGGCGCGTCGGCGACCATCGATTTTCATCTGTATGACAGCATCCCCGGTGGTAATTTGGGAACCCTGCTGCATTCGGAGACAGGATTCGCGGCTGTCCCCGGCTGGAACCGGTTCCTGCTTGCAAGCCCGCAGCGCTTTCCGTTGGCTGGAGAGCGGGTGGTTGTGCTGAAAATCGTGAACAACAGTTGGGGATGGCCCGCGGCCTACGATGGCACAGGTGCCCCGTCCGGACGCTGCTATGTCAGCAATACCGGCACGGGTACTTTCTTTGACATGAGCGGTTTCGGCGACCTCAATCAGCATGCCTTACTCAGCTTCACGGGGGGTGAGGGCGAAGGCGAAGGGGAAGGCGAAGGGGAAGGCGAGGGTGAGGGCGAAGGCGAGGGCGAGGGAGAGGGCGAAGGCGAGGGCGAAGGGGAGGGAGAGGGTGAAGGGGAAGGCGAGGGAGAGGGGGAAGGGGAAGGCGAGGGGGAAGGTGAAGGCGAAGGGGAAGGGGAAGGC